>NZ_JBSGVD010000001.1:0-198780 GCF_053608285.1 Nocardia sp. NPDC055053
CCGACGCGACGGTGCTACGCAGCGCCCGGCGGGCCGCAGCGCGGTTCGATGTCCGTTTTGTGAGGGCTCACGAGGACGCTCCGATACCGTTCGGTCGGCGGTTTCGACGGAAGGGATGATGCTATGGCCAGCGACGGTTTTCTGCCGCAGGCGTTGTCGAGTTCGATGCGGAGTTTGGCGGGTGGAGTCCCACCCGCGCCGCTCGGCACGATCTTCGTACTGGGGACCGACGGCGGCTTCGCCGTCCCGCCGAGGGAATTCACCATGTACTTCGGCAGATCCGCGGACGACGTCCATGTACCCGTCGGGGTCTGTGACGAGCGTGTCAGCCGTAGACACGGCGCCTTCGAGTACGACGGACAACAGTGGCGGATCAGCAACTTGGGGCAGCTGCCGATCGAGTTTCCCGGCGAGGCGCTGCTGCTGAACGGCCAGCAGAGGGCCATCGAACCCGGCTACACGCCGATGTTCATCGGTTCCAGGAAGGAACGGTCGCATCTGCTGGAGGTTCATGTGGTCCGTGCCCACACCGAGAATTCCACCGAACGACAGCACAGCCGCACCGTGCCGCCGAAGGCGTATCCCTTGAGCACGGACGAGAGATTGGTTCTGACCGCCCTCGCTCAACGGTATCTGCGCCAGGAACGCTTCCCGCAGCCCCTGTCGTGGCGGCAGGTGGCCGAAGAGCTGAACAGCCGCCCGGATGAGCGGATGTGGTCACCCAGGACTGCGTCCTACATCGTCGAGGTGGTGCGAAATCGGCTGGCGATCGCCCCCGATCCGATCGATGGGATCCGGACCGAGGACGGAATCGGTGAACCTGTCGGTAATACCTTGAGCCACAATCTCATACAGGCTCTGCTACGATCTGCGACACTGGCAGCGGCAGACCTCCGAATGCTCGACAACACCCTCGACGACGACTCGGCCGAGCCGGTGTGACGGTAGCCCGACGAAATCTCCACGACGGCGGCAAGATCCGCCGCGGCGACACAGAGGTGCTGGAAGATGGCCCTGCGGCCAGGAGACACATTCGCCGGATACATCATCGAAGGCATTCTCGGCGTCGGCGGCATGGGCATCGTCTATCTGGCCCTGCACCCACGGATCGAAAAGCGCCGCGTGGCGTTGAAGGTTCTCGCCGACGCGCTCGCAGGCAATGCGGCTGCCCGTCGCGCTTTCGACCGGGAGGCGGCGTTGGCGGCCGACCTCCAACACCCCAACATTGTCACGATCCACGACCGGAACCCGGCCGATGATCCAGCATTGTGGCTATCGATGCGTCATGTCCCTGGCGGCGACGTCAAGGCGCTGCTCGCTGATTCGCCGCAGGGATTGTCACCGGAATTGGTGCTACGGCTGCTCTCCGATGCCGCCGACGCACTGGACTTCGCTCACTCCAGGGGTATCCTGCACCGCGATGTCAAACCGGCGAACCTGCTGATCGAACAGGTATCCCACGGTGGGCTGCGTGCTGTGCTGTGCGATTTCGGTATCGCGCGCGCACTCGACGAGACAGCGACTGCCTCGGCGATGGCGGTGACCTTCGCCTATGCGGCGCCGGAAAGGTTCATGGACAGCAAGGTCGATCACCGGGCGGATATCTATTCCCTCGGCTGCACTCTCCACGAACTTCTCACCGGACAGGTTCCGTACCCGCTCGACACCCAGGCCGCGGTCATGGGTGCACACCTTCGAGCCGACCCTCCGTCACCGCACGGCATCCGACCGGACCTTCCCGTAGCGCTCGATGCCGTCATCGCGAAAGTCCTGGCCAAGAAGCCCGACGATCGATATGCGAGCTGCGCCCAGTTCATCGAGGCGACGCGACGATCACTCACGGGCACGGCCGATCTGCCTGGATCCGGCGGTACCCACGCCACCATGGCCGCACCACCTGCCGCTGAACCGACGCCTCCTGTGACCGGCACGACGCGGGTGCCCACGGACACGGCGGCAGACGGATGGGTTCCCGCTTTCCGGCTCGACCTCGACTACCACCACCGGTCACCGACCGAACAAGCTCGGCCGATCACGACCGGTACCACAGGTGAACACTCCGAATCGTCCCCTCCCACCTCGGGCATGAGGTCGGCAGGCGCTCACAACAGCGGAGTTCGCCGGAGCACGCTGCCCGCGAAGTCCCCGATACGCCACCGATTGACGGAACCGATGCTGCCAGGGCCGGGCGATCGGCAGATCGAACTCGGACAGACGTGGGGGGTGGGCTTTGTGGTCTTCCTGGTCTTGACTCTCATGGTCTGGGGCATTTCGGCGAACGGCACGAGCGACGACGATGGCGCGACACCCAGTGCGTACAGAACGACCCAGGCGTTGGACGAGCAGGCCGCCTACACTCGAACGGCGTCGCCGAGTACGACACCGGCGGAGCGCAGCAGCTCGGATGCCACGACGACTACCCGCCGACCCACCACATCGGCGTCGGCGACCTCGGCCATCGATCGGAGCACGGCGGTGACAACGACCACACCGGCGGCGCGGCCGCGACCGCGCGCGTTGGTGGGTGACTGCATAGCGGTGAACGCCACCGGGAATCTGACGCACGCTGGTTCCGACTGCGAGAACGGAGACCGTCCCTACAAGGTCAGCGCGATATTGTTTCCAGACGACCCCGACTGGGAATGCCCGGATTCGAGAGATGGCTTCATTGTCGATGAGGGTTACGGCCTGTGCCTCACCATCTTTATGGTCGCGAACTATTGTTACCGCCTGACCGACCCCCAGGGTCCCATCCTCCCGGCGTCGTGCTCGCCCGGAAACTTCGTTGCCCTGCGTACCACACGATCGGTGTCCGGATGCGGCGGACATGCCTCCTTGTCATTCCACGGGGACTCGATCACCTATTGCATCCGATATCTCTGACGGCCATCGCGGCGAACGTCGTCGAGCTCGATCTCGCCCTGGACGATCGTTTCCCGGTCCCGAGCTGACCGGTCGGGCCCGGATCCGGGTGGGATCCGGCCCCGATCCGGCTGTGCGCTACTCGTCCTCGTCGGTGATCAGCGCCCAGCCGTCGGGCAGTCCCGTCACGGTGACAGCGGACCCGCAGACCTCGATATCGACGGTGACCTCGCCGAGCCGGAACTCCGACATCCGCACGCATCCCCAGGACGGCGGCACCTGCGGCCGCAGGGTCAGGGTCCGGGCCGGCACATCGGGGTCGAGCCCGAGGAACGAGCGCACCAGCAGCAGCGGCGCCGCACTCGCCCACGCCTGCGGCGAGCACGAGGTGGGATAGGGCACCGGCGCCGCGAAGCGGGTACGCGGGAAACCGCAGAACAACTCGGGCAGCCTGCCGTCGAACGCCGCCGCGGCGTCGAGCAGTCCGGCCGAGAGCTTGGTCGCCAGTTCCACCGCGCCCGGCACGTGCTGGTACCGCATGAGCCCGGCGACCGCGATCGCCGTGTCGTGCGGCCATACCGACCCGCTGTGATAGCTCATCGGGTTGTAGGCGCCCATGTTCGACGCCAGGGTGCGCAGTCCGAAGCCGGAATCCATCTCCGCCTTGGCCAGGTTCCTGATCAACAGCTCGGCGTGCTCGTCGGTGGCGATGCCCGACCAGAGACAGTGCGCGGCATTGCTGGTCAACGCGTCGACCTGCCGCTTGCTGCCGTCCAGTGCCACGGCGTACCAGCCGCACTGGGGTAGCCAGAACTGCTCCGCGAACTTGGTCCGCAGATCGGCGGCGCGTTCGCGCATGCGACCGGCCAGCGCGGGATCGTCGAACGCGTCGGCCAGCTCCGCCCTGGCCAGGTACGCCGCGTACACATACCCCTGCACCTCGCACAGCGCGATCGGTGCCTGCGCGATATGTCCCGCGGCGTCGTTGATCCCGTCGAAGCTGTCCTTCCAGCCCTGGTTGATCAGACCGCGATCGGTGGCGCGCACGTATTCGACGAAACCGTCGTCGTCGCGGTCACCGAAGTCGGTGATCCAGCCGATCGCCGCGTCCGCCGCGGGCAGCAGGGTCGCGATGGAGGCCGGTTCGGCGCCCCAGCGCAGGCATTCGGCGAGCAGCATCACGAACAGCGGTGTGGCGTCGACGGTTCCGTAGTAGATCTGGCCGCCCAGCACCTGCCCGACCGCGGGACCGCGCCGCATCTCGTGCATGATCCGGCCCGGTTCCTCTTCCACCAGCGGATCGACCGTCTGGCCCTGCAATTCGGCCAGCTGCTGCAGCGTGCCGAGCGCGAGATCGGTCTCCAGCGGCAGCGACATCCATGCCGTGAGCAGGGAGTCCCGGCCGAACAGGGTCATGAACCAGGGCGCGCCCGCCGCGACGAACGGCCTGCCGGTGCCCGAGTCGGGCTGGATCTGCAAGGCGCCCAGGTCACTTTCGCTGCGGCGCAGTATCTGGTTGAGCAGTCCGGAATCGGCGGCGATGTCGGTGGCGGTGGCCCGCCACGCCTGGATCTTGCGCACCGGCTCACTGGCCCGGTACCGCTCGCCCGGGGTGCCCTGGGTCTGCGGGCGCTGCGCGGCGCCCGCGGGCTGGGCGGTGATCTCGGTCTGCCAGCGTCCGCCCGCGGGGACGACGACGCGCCAGATCATGGTGCCGTTCAGCACCATCGGCTCGACGGTCGAGGTGAGCGCGAGCCCGCGCGAGAGGTCGGCCCGGTCGTGCAGCAGCAGCTCGCCGTCGGAGGTCGTCATCTCCGCCCGGTGGCCGTTCATCCGGCCTTCCTTCACCGAGAACAGGTCGACGAAATCGGCGTCGACGTGCAGCTCGATCACCACCGCGGTGGCCTCGCGGCTCATGTTCTCCAGCGTGATGAGCTCGTGCATGCCCTCGGCGACGAGGCGATCGCGCACGACGAGCAGGGTGCTGTCGGCCCTGCCCTGCTGCGGCGGCCTTCGCTGCACGAACCGTGCCGCGAAGGCCTCCGGGCTCAGCACAGACAGCGGTTCGGGCCGTCTGCCGTCGATCATCAGCTCCCAGCGCGAAATCACCCTGGCGTCACGGAAGAACAGGCCCTGCGGCTTGCCCGGCTCGATGTCGCCGAGCCGGTCGGACAGGCAGAAGGTGCCGCCTTCGACGAGGGTGACGTTGCCGCCGTTGCCGCCGAGTCCCGCGGGTTCCCCCGCGTTGAGCGGACTCGGCGGCGACGCGCTGTTCAGGCTCATACGCGCCCGCTGACCGCCGCCCCGAACGGCATCGGCATCGCGAACGCGTTGCCGTACCCGATCGTGGTGCGGGCCAACAATTCCCGGTACACCTGCTCGTAGCCACCACCGAGAGTGTCGGCGCCGAAATTCGCCTCGACGTGCGCCCGGCAGTCCGCCGGATCGAACGTCGCGACTTCCGCGATGGCGCCGGGCAGCTCGTCCGGGTCCTCGCAGATGCGTCCGGTGACGCCGTCGACCAGCACCTCGGCCACCGCGCCGCCGCGCAACGCGACCACCGGCGTTCCGCAGACCATTGCCTCGATCATCACCATGCCGAACGGCTCCTCCCAGCGAATGGGGAACAGCAGACACCGAGCTCCAGCCAAGAGTTTACGCTTGGCCGCCGCGTCGGCGAGACCGAATACATGATCGTTGTCGGTCAGCCGTGGGCGCACGTACTCCTCGAAGTAGGTCTTCTCCAGCGGCTCGGAACACTTGCCCGCCAGGATGAGCGGGATTCCGGCCGCGTGGGCGGCGTCGAGCGCCAGATGCGGGCCCTTGTCCATCGTGAAGCGGCCGAGGAACAGCGCGTAGTCCTGCTTCTCGGTCTGGAACGGCCACAGATCCGGCCGCAGCGCGTTGTGCACGCGGCCTGCCCACGGCAGGTCGGGCGCGAGTTCGCGCTGCCGGTCGCTGATCGAGACGAGCGAGCATTCCTCGCCCAGTTCGCGGTAATAGCGGTAGCAGTCGTCCTGCACGGGTCCGTGCACGGTGACCACGGTCGGCAGGCCGAGATTGGCGTAGGCGGGCGCGTTCAGCGGGCCCGCGAAGGTGTGATCGTGGACCAGGTCGATACCTTCGGTCTCGGCCAGGCGCTCGATCGCGCGGCGCACCCGCAGGGCGTGCACCACCTCGGGGAACGGATCACCGAGTCGTTCCGGGACGATCCGGTCCCACAGCGGGACGAAATTCGCCTTGGTACCCGGCTCGCCCGCACCGAACAGGGTGACGTGATGGCCGCGCTCACAGAGCGAATCGACCAGATCGGCTACGACGGCCTCGACGCCGCCGTACGCCTTGGGGGGCACATCGAAATACGGTGGAACCACCATCGCGATCCGCAGTGGGCCGCCGTTGTGCTCGATCGAGTAGAGATCGGACGTGGAGAACCCGGTCGGCGACATTGCCGACGTATCTGCACTCATGACCTTCCTTCCAGGGACACAACCTCGCAACACTTGCGCGAACAAGAGATGGCCGCCTCGGCGGGGTGGAGACGAGAGCTTCACCGCCGTCCATGGGGCATGGTTGGCCTGGTCAGACGTGGAGCGCACCGCATGGGTGCCCGCCTGAACAGAGGGGCCGTAGTGGAAGGTACCCCGCTACCGGGGAGTAAACCAGTGGGTTGCTGGGTTTTCGCTTCGGCGATTCCGCGCCGCGACAGGAGATTACGCCGTCAGAGGCGGTCTACGGCGTACAGAATTTCGGTTCGACCGGATCGACGCATGGGATGTTGCCGAACTCGGTCATGGTAAGCCTGGCCTTACCCCGCGTCAGATAGTCCAGGAACTGAGCGATCAGCGAATCACCGGCGACCGGTCCATGAGTGTAGGCGTACTCGACACCGGTGAAGCGGTAGGCGCCGGAACGGATCGTGTCGGGCGTGGGAGCCACCCCGTCGATCGTGACGGCCGCGACCTCACCGCCGACCGCCGAGGTCTCCAGATACCCCACGGCACCAGGTATTTTGGCAACGAACGTAGCCACTTCCTCGGTCACGTCGACCTCACACTGCTCGCCCCCCGCGGCCATCCCGAGGCAACTGGTGTAGCGGAACACCTTGCGGTTGTCCTCGAGCAGTCTGGACTCCAGCGCGCGGCGCGTCCCCGAGCCCGCGGTCCGGTCGATCAGCACCACCGGCAGATCGGGCCCGCCGATCTGGTTCCAGTTCCTGATGCTTCCGCGGTAGAGGTCCCTGACCTGCTGAGTCGTCAGGTCTTTCAGCCCGACACCCGGGTGCACGACCATGGCGAACGACGCGCGGGCCAGCGACTGCTCGGTGAGCACCGCGAACGAGGTGCCCTTCGACCCGTCACCGATCGCGAGCATGTTCTGCGTCGGCCCCGCTTTGGCCAACGCGCGCAGCCCCGGCTCGGTGCCGGCGAAGTCGAACCGGAATCGCGCACCGGTACAGGTCTTCTCGTAGTTCTGCGCCGCCTTGCGGATCATCGGCGCCATCGCGGTGGAGCCGACCACGGTGAGATCGCCCGCGGCACAGTCGCGCGGCGGCGGATCGCCGCGCAGGACGGTGGCCAGCAATTGCACCATCACCACCAGGGCGAGAAACACACTCAGGCCGAGCAGTGCGGGTTCCCGCCGGGAACGGCTGGTGGTCTCGACGAACCTGCCGCCCTTGAGGCTGCCCGCCTTGCTCACCACCTTCTCCGCGTTGACGTCTTGCGGATCGGGCGCCGGACCCTCCAGCACAGCCAGCACCTTGTAGTGCTCACCGCGTTCGAGCCGTTCGCTCGGCAGCACGATCCGCGCGGCATTGTCCGCGCCTACGCTGGGAGCCAGCTCCCGCAAGGCATCGCTGAGCGCGGTCACCGGTTGCCCCGTGCGGTTCACCCGCTCGGTGACCTCGAGCGCCCGGATCGTGTGATGCGGGAAGAGCAGTCGTGGACTCTCGCCCGCGGCGTAGTCGTCGTCCTCGATCACCGTTGAGCCGTAGTTCTCGATCCGGATCAGCACCACCGACACCGGCTCCGCCGCCGAGCTGCCCCCCTGTGCCGCTGAACCGTTGGCGTCGGTGAGCTGGATCCGGCTGGCCGGCGTGTTCATCTGCACGCGGTAGCCGAGGCGCTTGCGGCCGACGAAAACGAACTCACGAAGAAAAGTGGCCGTCGCAACGAACAGACCGAGCGTCGACAGCACGATCTCGACCGGGAACTCCCCCATCGGCTCCCCTCCCCACACACCGGATGCCTGTATCCGACTGTCTACCAGGTCGATTCGTGACCACAATGCCCGACGCCAGGTGTTCGTCGGCTTTTCACCCGGTGGTCGTCGTGCACCAGGTCAGCAGCTCGTCGACCGGCCAGGTGTTGATCACCCGGTCGGCGGTGACGCCGTGGGCCAGCGCCCGCTCGCATCCGTAACCCTGCCAGGACAACTGGCCGGGGGCGTGCGCGTCGGTGTCGATGCTGAAGTGGCAGCCCATCTCCACGGCCAGGTCGATGAGGCGGCCGGGCGGGTCGCGGCGTTCGGGGCGGCAGTTGATCTCCACGGCGGTGCTGTACTTGCGGCAGGCCTCGAAGACGAGTTCGGCGTCGAAGGTGGATTCGGGGCGGGTGCCGCGGCCGCCGGTGACGAGGCGACCCGTGCAGTGGCCCAGCACGTCGACATTCGGATTCGCGACGGCGTAGACCATGCGTTCGGTCATGGTGGCGCTGTCGGCACGCAGATGCGAATGCACGCTGGCGACAACGACATCCAGGCGTTCGAGCAGATCGGCACGCTGGTCCAGGGTGCCGTCGTCGAGAATGTCGACCTCGATGCCGGTGAGGACGCGGAAGGGCGCGAGTTGTTCGTTGAGTTCGGCGACCACGTCGAGCTGGCGCAACAGGCGTTCGGCGGACAACCCGTTGGCGACGGTCAGACGCGGCGAATGATCGGTCAGCGCGCAGTATTCGTGGCCGAGCGCGGCGGCGACGCCCATCATCTCGGCGATCGGGCTGCCCCCGTCGGACCAGTCCGAGTGCGTGTGCAGATCACCGCGCAGCAATGTGCGCAGCGGGTCACCGGCCGGTCCGACAGGTTGCGCGGCGCTGCGCAATTCGGCCAGATAATCGGGAACCTCACCGGCATACGCCTGTTCGATGACAGCGGCGGTCTTGGGCCCGATGCCGGCAAGCTCACGCCAGCTGTGCTCGCTCGCCCGGGTCGCCCGCTCGGCGTCGGACAGGGCGGCGACGACGTCGGCGGCGCGGCGGTATGCCTTCACCCGGTGGGTCTCCGCGCGAGAGCGTTCGAGCCAGAACGCGATCTCACGCAGGGCCGCCACGGGCCCCGGGCCCGCCGCCGACGCCATGGGCGCTACCTGATCCGGCCGTACTTGAGGAACGCGACGCCGTCGGCGTACACGCGGCTGGTGATCACCCGGAACCGTTCCGGCGCGGGCAGTTTCGTGCCACCGCCGAACAGCGGGCGACCGGTGCCGAGCACCACCGGATGCAGTTTGAGGAACACCTGGTCGATCTCGGGCAGCAGCGCCTGCGCCAGCTCACCGCCGCCACACAGCCAGATGCCGAGTCCCGCTTCGCGTTTCAGCTCCCGGACGGCGGCGACCGGATCGGCAGTGATCAGCTCGACCCCGGGCGCGGGCGACTCGGGCAGCGTTGTGGACACCACGAACTGCCGCAGGTGCTCGTACGGGCTTGCGGTGCCGGTGCGCACCCCGAAATCGTGGGTCTTGCGGCCCATGATCACGGTGTCGAAGTACACGTTGCCCGCCGCGATGCCGCGCGACTCGCGCACCTTGGTCGGCAAGGTCTCGGGGTACTGCGAGGAGATCGATGGCCCGTGGTCGCCGCCCACCGGGAAGAAATCCAGGGTCCCGTCCTCGGCGGCGATGAACCCGTCGATCGTCGATGCCACGAAATAGGTCAGCTTGCGCATAACGTCCTCCTGCACGGACCCGGTCCGAAACGACCTGTTATGGGCAACGGTAGCGCGCCTGGCTCCGCTGCGCCGCGCCTTCCGCTGACACTTGGGCCGGAGAACAGCCGTGAGCTGCTGGCCTTGATTAGGTTGCGGCATACGACGTTGTTGTTCGATCCGGCCTCACCCACACCGCCCAAAAATAGCTATGCGCTATATGCTGCTCGACGTGACGATGGAGACGGTGCGCTACACCTACCGGCTGCGACCCGGCGCTCGAGCGTCGGCCGCACTGGAGGCCGAGTGGCACCGTTGCCGGTTCCTCTGGAACGAGGCCGTCCACCAGCGGAGGTCCGGGCGTAAGCCAACACTGTGCAAGTTGTCGAAACTGCTCACCGACGCCCGCAAGACGACGGCGTGGTTGCGAGAGGGCTCGCAGGTCTGTCAGCAACAGACATTGCGCGCCTATGCGTCGGCGTTGCAGCACTCGTACCAGGTAAAAGGACGGGGCAAGCCGACGGTCAAGAAGCGCAAGACGGCGCTGCCGACATTGGAGTACACAACACGTGGGTTCTCGATCCGCGACGAGCGACTGGCACTGCCGAAGGGTATGACGATTCCCGTGGTGTGGTCGCGCGCGCTGCCGGCCGAGCCCACTTCGGTTCGCGTCTACCGCGATTCGCTAGGGCACTGGTACGCGTCGTTTGTCGTCCGTCGCGAACGCCGACCTGCCGCTGATACCGACGGCGCGGTCGGTATCGACTGGGGCGTCACCACCACAGCGACCGCGAGCGATCCGAGGTTCGACTTGCCGTACCATGGCTACCGCAAACGCTGTGCTGCCGAGCTGGCCAAGGCCCAACGGAAGATGGCCCGGCGTCGTCGCCCGAAGGGGCAAACTCCGTCGAAGGGCTACCAACGGGCGCGGCGCGAGGCGGCGAAGCTGCACAAGAAGGCTTCCCGGCAGAACGTGCACACCACGCGCCACTGGGCGCGGAAGGTCATCTCCGACAACGCTGTGATCGTGGTGGAGGACTTCAAACCACGCTTCTTGTCCCGGTCCACGATGGCCAGGAAAGCCGCCGACGCCGCCATCGGCACGGCCAAACGAGAGTTAATTGAGCAAGGAAAGCGGGCGGGCCGGAAGGTAGTGCTGGTTCCACCCGCCTACACCACCATGACCTGCGCGTCGTGCTTGGCGATAAACAAGCGGCTCGACCTGGGTCACCGGACCTTCCGGTGCGCGTACTGCGGCCATGCCGCAGACCGCGACCGGAACGCCGCCAGAGTGATTCTGGCCATGGTAGAGCCCGACCGTGCCGCCGTTGACGCTGTAAGACATCGGCTACCTCTCTCCGAGGTATCCGATGCGAGCCGAGTCGGAAATCCCCCGCCTTCATGCGTGGGGAAGGGTTAAGAATTGCTCGCGGATCGCTTCCAAAATCTGGCGTGTTTGGGTCAGCGCGGTGTACCGCATGACCGGACATTGGGATCGATCGAGGGCCGTTCCGCTCGGGTTCTTGGGTAGCCTTCGAGCGTGGGAGCGGAACGGGACGCGGACGGCTGGCTGGAGGAGACGAGGATGTCGTACGACACCGTCGCGACAACCTATGCAGACCTCACCCGTCACCTACTGGACGAAACACCCGAAGAGCGCTCAGCCTTGGCTTCTTTCGCCGATATCGTGCGTACCCAGGGCTGGGGGCCGGTTGCGGATGTGGGTTGCGGGGCGGGGCGGATCACCACCCACTTGCGCCTACTGGATGTCGACGCCTTCGGAATCGACCTGTCGCCCAGAATGATCGAAGTGGCCCGCCGTGATCACCCCGGCCTCCGGTTCGACATCGGCTCCATGACGAACCTCGCCCTCGCGGACGCCTCGATAGCCGGCGTGGTCGCGTGGTATTCACTGATCCACGTTCCCGATGGCGAGCTCGGTTCTGTGTTCGACAACTTCCAGAGAGTGCTTCGCCCGGGTGGGCCATTGTTACTCGGCTTCCACGTCGGAGACGAGTCGCAGTTGAAAACCCGAGGCTACGGCGGGCACCCGATGCATCTGTACATCTATCGGCGCCAGCACAGCCGAATGCGCTGCCGGCTTCGCCGTCGAGGCCAACAGAACTCTGACCTCGGCCGAAAGTCCACTCGGCGGGATCATTCTCGCGCGCCGCAAGATCGCCGCCCCTGAAAACTGAATCACTGCTTCTGCGACATCGGATATCTCCCTGTCACGATCATCGATAAAGGGCAACTCGCCGTGACGTCGGAGTTCAACGACTGTCCAGATCCGTCCACTTCGACGTAGATCCCGTTGCTCTGCGACTGGATCTACCTTGCAGATTCACCGGATCGGCTGGCATCTCGGGCAGAAATGGGACGAGCGGTTCATGAATGGGGCCCGCTCGATCGGAGTTCCGCACCGGCTGCATGGCTCGTCAACGCGGCCATAAACCTCGAGTCTTCTGCTGAAGTACCCCGATTCGCCGTTCACATTCACATACAGCGCGTCGAAGGAGGTGCCGCCGACGGCCAGCGCCTCGGTCATGACCGCGGTGACACTGTCGAGCAGGACGCGCACCACCGGCCGGGTGAGGTCGGCGGCGATCCGGGTGCCGTGCAGCCCGGCACGCCACAGCGCCTCGTCGGCGTAGATGTTGCCGATGCCCGAGACGACGGTCTGGTCGAGCAGCACCCGCTTGATCTCGGTGTTCTTGGCCCGGATCTTCGCCACCACGGCTTCGCGGTCGAAACGTGGATCCAGCGGATCACGGGCGATGTGGGCGACCGTGTCCGGGACGACGGTGCCGTCGACCTCGACGAGGTCGGCCAGCGCCCAGCCGCCGAAGGTCCGCTGATCGACGAACCGCAGTTCGCTGCCGTCACCGAGAGCGGCGCGAATGTGGGCGTGCTTCTCGACGGGGGCGCCCGCGGGCTGCACCAGCATCTGACCGCTCATCCCCAGATGGACGACCAGCGCGGCATCGGGTTCGTCGAAGGTGAGCCACAGGTACTTACCGCGACGCCGCGCGCTCTCGATCTTCAGCCCGGTGAGCCGGGCCGCCAGATCGACACCACCCGCGACGTGCCTGCGCACAGCTCGCGGGTGGGTGACGGTGACGGAATCGATGACACGGCCGACCGCGTGCTCGGCCAGACCGCGCCGTACCACCTCGACTTCGGGCAGTTCGGGCACAGATCAGATTTCGTCGGCGACGGATTCGTCGGTGAGTGCCTTGTAGGCGGTGCCTGCGGCCTTCTGCTCGGCTTCCTTCTTGGAGCGGCCGACACCCTGACCGTACGGACTACCGGCGATCACCGTGGTGGCGGTGAACTCCTTGTTGTGGTCCGGGCCGGTGGAGGTGATCTCGTAGTTGGGCACTCCGAGTCCGCGTTCGGCGGTGAGCTCCTGCAAGCTGGTCTTCCAGTCGAGGCCCGCGCCCATGCGGGGGCCACGCTCGAGGAGTTCGGCGAACAGGCGAAGCACGACGCCACGGGCCACTTCGATGCCGTGCTCGAGATGCACGGCGCCGAGCAGGGACTCCATGCCGTCGGCGAGGATGCTCGGCTTGTCGCGGCCGCCGGTGAGCTCTTCGCCCTTGCCGAGCAGCAGGTACTGACCGAGTCCGCCGTCACCGAGACCACGCGCCACCTCGGCGAGCGCGTGCATGTTCACCACACTGGCGCGCAGCTTCGCGAGCTCACCCTCGGACTTATCCGGGTGCTCGGTGTAGAGACGCTCGGTGATGCTGAGGCCGAGCACCGAGTCGCCGAGGAACTCGAGGCGCTCGTTGGTCGGCAGGCCGCCGTTCTCGTACGCGTACGACCGGTGCGTCAGCGCGAGGCGCAGCAGCTCCGGTCGTACGTCGACACCGAGGGCGGTGAGCAGGCTGGCGTGATCGGCCGAACCCGCTGTGTCTTTGCTGGCTGTCACGAATCAGACAGCAGAGGTGACCTGGCGGCCCTTGTAGGTGCCGCAGGACGGGCACGCGATGTGCGGGAGGGTCTTCTCACCGCAGGCACGGTTCGGGCAGGTGACCAGGGTCGGCGCGGTGGCCTTCCACTGGCTGCGCCGCGACCGGGTGTTGGAACGGGACATCCGGCGCTTGGGAACAGCCACGGCTACTTCTCCTCTGTGTTTTCGCTGACCACGTCGGCATCGTTTGCCACGGGAGCGGATCGGTCTGGGGTGGTGGAACCCTCAGCGGGGTCGCCGGTGCCGGGCGCCTCTGCGGCGAAACTCGCCAACTTGGCCCAGCGAGGGTCCAGTATCTCATGCCCATGATCAGGACCCGCAATCGCCATCCGCACACCGCACTCGGGGCACAGGCCCGCGCAGTCCGGGGTGCACAGCGGCTGCAGCGGAAGCTCCAGGCCGATGGCGTCGAGGATCACCGGCTCGAGATCGATGAGGTCGTCTTCCATGCGGTAGACCTCGTCGTCCTCGGTCGTCTGCTCGGTGGTGCTGTCCGGATACGCGAACAGCTCCGTCAGACGAATCTCCACCTGGTCGTCGAACGGTTCGAGGCAGCGCGAGCACTCCCCCACCGTCGGCCCGGACGCCGTGCCGGTGACCAGCACACCTTCCGAGACCGCCTGCAGCTGCAGATCGAGTTCCACCGCGGCGTCGGCCGGGATGGCGATCAGGTCGAGACCCAGCCGCTCATGGTCGGTGACGGTGCGACGCAGCTCCCGCATGGTTCCCGGCCGACGGCCGAGACTGCGGACATCCAGCACGAAGCCCGCGTCGGACACAGGACCACTGGTCTTGTGCGGACGCGACGGCGAACCGGAAGCGGCGGGCATCACTGACTCACTTACTTCTGAGGGGATTTGGGCAACCACTCAACAGTACGGCAGGACCCCGTCGGAACTCAAAACGCGTGCGCGCTCAGCGCCGGTGGTCGGCGACGTATTCGGGGTATTCGGGCGCCTGACCGCCACGCATGTGCTGACGGCCGCGGGTGACCGTGCGGCGGGTGGTGGCCAGCGTCTCGCCGAGCGCGGCGAGCTTGCCGTCGAAATCGGCCATCTGCTCGTCGACGTAGTCGTCACATTCGGCGCGTACCCGGTCGGCCTCGGACTGGGCGTCGTCGATCAGGCGCGCCGACTCGGCGTGCGCGGCCCGCACGACCTCGGTCTGGGCGACCAGCCTGGCCTGCTCGGCCTTGCCGTCGGCGACCGAGCGCTCGTAGGAGTCCTTGCCCGCCTGAATGGCCCGGTCGGCGTCGATCTGGGCGCGGCCGGTGAGCTCGTCGTATTCGGCGTTGCCGTCGGCGATCACCTGGCCGGCCTCGGCCTGCGCGGTCGCGACCAGGCGGTCGGCGTGCGTTGTCGCCTCGGCGACCATCCGGTCGGCGTGCGCCTTGGCGTCGGCGAGGATGCGGTCGGCCTCGGCGCGGGCCTTCTCGATGGTGGTACGCGCCTGTTCGTTGGCGGCGGTGACCGTGGCCTCGGCGCCGGTGCGGGCGTCACCGACGATCTTGTCGCGGTGGTCGAGAACGTCCTGGGCGTCGTCGAGCTCACCGGGCAGGGCGTCGCGGACGTCGTCGAGCAGTTCGAGGACATCGCCGCGGGGCACGATGCAACTGCGGGTCGGCGGGATGCCGCGCGCCTCTTCGACGATGGCGACCAGCTCGTCGAGTGCTTCGAATACGCGATACATGCTCACTACCCTCCTGCCGACTAACGGCGCAACCACTACCGCCGTGGCCCAGTCTGCCTGCCTGCGGCGCGTGTTCCGAATGTCGTCGCGGTGTGTCGCGACAGTGTCCTAGATCGCACAGATATCAAGTGGAGTGAACCCCTCCACTTCCGCTACCATCGGAGGGCACGACAACGCCGTCCGCCGGGAAGCACTGCACGTTTATTGCTGTTGTACTCCTCGACGTTCGTTCATTGCGATCGGAGTCGACCATGACCGTTCTGGAAACACCGCGAAGCGCGGTGTCGCACGTCGCGGGCATGTTCACTCCCTGGATCGGTCCGTACCCCCTGCCCGCGCCGCGCGCGTCGGCGCCGACGGCGCGTCCGCAGGTCGACCGGGCGCTGGTCTACCTGCGCGGTGATCGCGCACTCCCCCAGCTCATTCGCTTCGCCCTGGTCGGCGGATTCAGCAATGTCGCCTATGTGCTGCTGTTCTTCGCCATGCACGGCATCGGCCCGCTGATCGCCAATGTGGCCGGCTCGGTGGTCAGCACGGTCATCGCCAACGAACTGCATCGCCAGCTCACCTTCCACGCCGCCGACCGCGTCACCTGGTTCACCGCGCAGTGGGAGGGCGGCGGACTCGCGCTGCTCGGGTTGGGCATCACGACGGCAGGCCTTGCCGCGCTGGGCGTGTGGGCCCCCGGCCTGGGCGACAGCGTCCAGGCGCTGGCGGTCCTGGCCATCACCGCGGCGGTCGGCGGAATGCGTTTTCTCGCCCTGCGCGGCTGGGTCTTCTAAGCGCGGCGTTCGGCCAGGCGGTCGAGCAGGCGCTTGTGCACGGCGGGCGGGAGCATGTCGCTGACATCGCCGCCGAGGGCCGCGACTTCCTTGACCAGTGAACTGGACAGGAAGCTCAGCGACGGGTTGGTGGCGATGAAGAAGGTGTCGACGCCGGCCAGCTTGTGGTTCATCTGGGCCATCTGGAGTTCGTAGCCGAAGTCGCCCGCGTCGCGCAGGCCCTTGACGATCGCGGTGACGCCCTCCTGCTTGGCGAAGTCGACCGTCAGGCCCTGCCAGGACGCGACACGCACGTTGGGCAGGTGGGCGACCGCTTCGCGCAGCAGTTCCATGCGCTCCTCGACGGTGAACATGCCCTGTTTCTTGGGGTTCACATTGACGGTGATGATCACCTCGTCGAACTGCGCGGCCGCGCGGGCGAACACGTCGAGGTGACCGTTGGTGACCGGGTCGAAGGAGCCGGGGCACAGTGCTGCAGCCATGGGTCAGACGCTAGCACCGAATTCGGCCAGCTCGATTCTGGTCTCCCCGTATTTGCGTGGCTTCAGCGGCGCATAGCCTGCGGGCCAAGCGATTTCGGGCGAACGAATGGATCGCTCGACGATCACCAGCGCGTCCGGTGCGAGCCAGCCGTTGGCCGCCAGCGCGGTGAGGTCGGCGATGACGTCCTCGGTGCTCACGTCGTACGGCGGGTCGGACAGGACCAGGTCGCAGGCGGCGGGCGCGGGGTGCGCCAGCACCGAGCCGACCGTGCCGAGGCGCAGTTCGGCCCCTGGCAGGCCGAGCTCGGCGATGTTGGCGCGCACGATCGCGGCCGCCTTGCGGTCGGCCTCGATCAGCAGGGCGTGCGCGGCGCCACGCGACAGCGCCTCTAGACCGAGCGCGCCCGACCCCGCGTACAGGTCGACGACCCGTGCACCGTCGAGGTCGAGGCGCGCGTCGATGGCGCTGAACAGGGCTTCCCGCACCCGGTCCGAGGTGGGCCTGGTACCGGCGGGCGGCACCTTCAGCCGCCGCCCGCCTGCCGTGCCCGCGACGATGCGCGTCATTCCGACTCGCGCGCAGCCAGTTCCACCAGCAGATCGCCGCCCTCGACCTGCTGCACCTTGGCGGTCGCGATCCGGCCGACGATGCCGCCGCGCGGCGCGGTGATGGCCGCTTCCATCTTCATGGCCTCGATGGTGCCGACGGTGTCGCCCGCGTGGATCTCATCGCCCTCAGACACGGCCAGGGTGACGACACCGGCGAACGGCGCGGCGATGTGGCCCGGGTTGTTCTTGTCGGCCTTCTCCGCGGCCGGAACCTCCGAAGCGATCGAGCGGTCGCGCACCGCGATCGGGCGCAACTGCCCGTTCATGATGCACATGACCGTGCGCATACCCTTCTCGTCCGGCTCGGAGATCGCCTCCAGACCGATGAGCAGGGTGACACCCTTCTCCAACTGCACCCGGTGTTCCTCGCCACGGCGCAGACCGTAGAAGAACTGGTTCTCCGACAGACCGGTGGTATCGCCGTACTTGTCCCGATGCGCCTGGAACTCCGCGGTCGGGCCGGGGAACAGCAGACGGTTGAGGGTGTCGCGACGCTCCTGCGAGGAACCGTCGAGGCCCTTCTGATCCGCCGGAGTCAACGGGGTCTCCGCCTTGGGCTCATTACGCCCGGCCAACGCCTTGCTACGGAACGGCTCCGGCCAGCCACCGGCCGGGGTACCGAGTTCACCACGCAGGAAACCGATCACCGAATCCGGAATGTCGTAACGACCCGGATCGGCGGCGAAGTCCTCGATACCGACACCGGTACCGACCAACGCCAGCGCCAGGTCACCGACGACCTTCGACGACGGGGTCACCTTGACCAGACGACCCAGCAGCCGGTCTGCGGCGGCGTACTTGGCTTCGACCTCCTCGAACCGGTCACCCAAGCCCAACGCGATCGCCTGCTGACGCAGGTTCGACAGCTGACCACCCGGGATCTCGTGGGTGTACACGCGACCGGTCGGCGCGGGCAGACCCGACTCGAACGGCGCGTACACCTTGCGCAGCGCCTCCCAGTACGGCTCCAGGTCACACACGTTCTGCAGGTTCAGACCGGTGTCACGCTCGGTGTGCGCGGCCGCGGCCACGATCGCCGACAGCGCGGGCTGCGAGGTGGTGCCCGCCATCGCCGCGGACGCACCGTCGACCGCGTCCGCACCGGCCTGCCACGCCGCCAGGTAGGTCGCGAGCTGACCGCCGGGAGTGTCGTGGGTGTGCACGTGCACCGGCAGGTCGAAGTTGCTGCGCAGCGCGGTGACCAGCTTCGCCGCGGCGGGGGCCCGCAGCAGTCCGGCCATGTCCTTGATGGCGAGCACGTGGGCGCCGGCGTCGACGATCTGCTCGGCCAGCTTCAGGTAGTAGTCGAGGGTGTAGAGCGACTCGTTCGGATCCAGCAGGTCACCGGTGTAGGACAGCGCGACTTCGGCGATGGCCGTACCGGTTTCGCGCACGGCGTCGATCGCCGGGCGCATCTGGTCGACATTGTTGAGCGCGTCGAAGATCCGGAAGATATCGATACCGGTCGTCGCGGCCTCGGACACGAACGAGCGGGTGACCTGCTCCGGGTACGGCGTGTAGCCGACGGTGTTGCGGCCACGCAGCAGCATCTGCAGACAGATGTTGGGCACGGCCTCGCGCAGCGCGGCCAGCCGCTCCCACGGGTCCTCGTGCAGGAAGCGCAGCGCCACATCGTAAGTCGCGCCGCCCCACGCCTCGATGGAGAGCAGTTCGGGGGTCAGCCGGGCGACGTGCCCGGCCACGCCGAGCAGACCGTTGGTCCGCACGCGGGTCGCCAGCAGCGACTGATGCGCGTCACGGAAGGTGGTGTCGGTGACGCCGAGCGCCTTCTGCTCACGCAGCGCCCGCGCGAATCCCTCGGGCCCGAGGGTGAGCAGCCGCTGACGCGACCCGTCCGGCGGCGCCACCGTCAGATCGACAGCGGGCAGCTTGTCGTAGGGGTACACCGTGGTCGGGCGGTCACCGTGCGGCTTGTTGACGGTGACATCGGCCAGGTAGCTCAGGATCTTGGTGCCACGGTCGGCCGAGCCGCGCGAGGTCAGCAGTTCGGGTCGCTCGTCGATGAACGAGGTGGTGACCCGGCCCGCCTGGAAGTCGGGGTCGTCGAGCACCGACAGCAGGAACGGGATGTTGGTCGTGACGCCACGGATACGGAACTCGGCCAGCGCGCGCCGGGCGCGGGCGGCCGCTGCGGGCAGGTCGCGACCACGGCAGGTCAGCTTGACCAGCATCGAGTCGAAGTAGGCGCCGATCTCCGCGCCCAGGTTCGCGCCGCCGTCGAGGCGGATACCCGCGCCGCCGGGGGTGCGGTAGGCGGTGATACGACCGGTATCGGGACGGAACCCGTTGGCCGGGTCCTCGGTGGTGATACGACACTGGAGTGCGGCACCGCGGATCGACACCTTGTCCTGACTCAGACCGAGATCAGCGAGAGTCTCACCGGAGGCGATCCGCAACTGCGACTGCACCAGATCGACATCGGTGATCTCCTCGGTCACCGTGTGCTCGACCTGAATCCGCGGGTTCATCTCGATGAACACATGCTTGCCACGCTCGTCCAGCAGAAACTCCACCGTGCCCGCGTTGCTGTACCCGATCTGCCGGGCGAAAGCCACCGCATCCGCGCAAATCCGTTCCCGCAGCGCGGGATCCAGATTCGGGGCCGGTGCGAGCTCGATCACCTTCTGATGACGACGCTGCAACGAACAATCCCGCTCGAACAGGTGCATCACATTGCCATGCTGATCAGCCAGAATCTGCACCTCGATGTGGCGCGGGTTCACCACCGCCTGCTCGAGGAACACCGTCGGATCACCGAACGCCGACTCGGCCTCCCGCGACGCCGCCTCGATCGACTCACGCAGCTGCTCCGGCGCGGCGACCCGGCGCATACCGCGACCACCACCACCGGCCACAGCCTTGACGAAGATCGGGTACTCGAACTCCTGCGACGCCGCCAGCAGCGCGTCGATATCGGCGGAAGGCTCACTCGACTTCAACACCGGCAGCCCGGCGGCCTTGGCGGCGGCGATGGCGGTGGCCTTGTTACCGGCCATCTCGAGCACCGAGGCCGACGGGCCGATGAACGTGATCCCCTCACGCTCACAGGCGGCGGCGAGGTCGGGGTTCTCCGACAGGAACCCGTAACCTGGGTAGATGGCGTCGGCGCCCGCCGACTTGGCCGCGTCGATGATCGCCTCGATCGACAGGTACGCCCGGACCGGGTGCCCTTCCTCGCCGATCTGATACGACTCGGCCGCCTTCAGACGGTGCACGGAGTTGCGGTCCTCATGCGGGAACACCGCGACCGTTCCGATGCCGAGTTCGTATGCCGCGCGGAAGGCGCGAATGGCGATCTCACCACGATTTGCGACCAAGACTTTCGAGAACATTCGCCCACGGTACCCGGCCGTGACCGCACGACCGACACGCAAGGTGCCTTCGCAGCATTCTTCACATCGCACACCCGCCCACCTGCGAAGTTGCGTTCATCCGGCCGTCACATCTCACCGTGGCGACCGGTCGGCGGTGCGCCCGCAACGCGCAGGTCACGCCGTTTACGTCGACAGGGCCAGTAGCTGTCACCGCCTGCGAGGCCCTATGCTGAGTGATGCAGCTGGTTCGCCTGCGCGGTGGAAGAGTCGGAGCCCCGACCTCCCGCACCGGCGTCGAAACCCGGGCACGCGTCGTCGCGTGCCGGGTGAAGAGGGAACCCGGTGGGAATCCGGGACTGTCCCGCAGCGGTATGCAGGAACGACCGCCGTCATCAGCACTGGGCACGACGCCTGGGAAGCGACGGCCAGTAGGTCGGTCGATCACACGACCGGTGCCAGCGAGTCCGAAGACCTGCCGACTGTGCCGGATACGCCGTATCCGGCGGCCACCGCCTCGTGGATCGGGCGCGCTGACCACCTGTGCCGACCTGTCGCGACTTCGCGGCGGGTCCCTCCGGTGTCGGCGTCTGCCCGCGGAAAGGCGACGGCTCTCCCTGCACGACACTGGAGAATCTCCGTGACTGTTTCGCACTCTCCGTTCACCGCAACGGTTCTCGGCTTGCCGCGGGTCGGCCCGAACCGGGAACTCAAGCGCGCCACCGAGGCCTACTGGGCAGGTCGCGTCGATGCCGAGCACCTGCACACTGTCGGCCGCGAGCTGCGCCGGGCGCAGCTCACCGAACTGCGGGCGGCCGGCCTGGATTCGGTGCCCGTCGGCACCTTCTCCTACTACGACCAGATGCTCGACACCGCGGTCCTGCTCGGCGCACTGCCGCCCCGCGTGGCCGGAATCGCCGACCCGCTCGACCGCTATTTCGCGGCCGCGCGCGGCACCGACACCGTCGCCCCGCTCGAGATGACCAAGTGGTTCGACACCAACTACCACTACCTGGTGCCCGAGATCGACGCGGCCACCGTCTTCTCGCTGAACCCGGAGAAGCTGCTGGCCGAGCTGGCCGAGGCGCTCGAGCTCGGCGTCGCGGCCCGTCCGGTCGTCGTCGGCCCGATCACCTTCCTGAAGCTGGCCAAGGCGGCCGACAGCGACGCCATCGACCGGCTGCCCGAGCTGGTCGCGCTCTACGGCGACCTGCTGACCCGGCTGGCCGACGCGGGCGCGCAGTGGGTGCAGATCGACGAGCCGGTGCTGGTCACCGACCTCACCGAGGCCGAGCTCGCCGCCGTACGCGAGACTTACACCGCGCTGTCGAGCGTGCCGCAGCGGCCCGCGATCCTGGTCGCGACCTACTTCGGGCATCCCGACGCGGCGCTGGGCGCACTCGCCGACACCGCCGTCGAGGCCGTCGCGGTCGACTTCACCGCGGGCACGACGGTCGCCGACATCGCGGTGCTGCCCGCGCTGGCAGGCAAGCTGCTCGTCGCCGGTGTCGTCGACGGACGCAACATCTGGCGCACCGATCTCGACGCCACCCTCGGCACGCTGGGCACCCTGCTCGGCAGCGCCGCCTCCGTGGCCGTGTCCAGCTCGTCCTCGCTGCTGCACGTTCCGTATTCGCTGACCCCCGAGGCCGGGCTCGACGAGCGGCTGCGGTCGTGGCTGGCCTTCGGCGCCGAGAAGGTCGCGGAGGTGCGCGTCCTCGCCACGGCACTGACCTCGGGCACCGGGGCCGTTGCCACCGAGCTGGCCGGGGCTCGCGAGGCCGCCGAATCCCGCCGGACCGACCCCCGCCTGCACAACGAGCAGGTGCGGGCCCGGCTGGCCGGACTCGGCGAGGGCGATCTGAACCGGCTCCCGGCCGACGAGCGCCGGGCGCTGCAGCGCGATCACCTCGATCTGCCGCTGCTGCCGACCACCACGATCGGCTCGTACCCGCAGACCTCGGCCATCCGGCTGGCGCGCGCCGCGCTGCGCAAGGGCGAGATCGACCAGGCCGAGTATGTGCGGCGGATGCAGGCCGAGATCGCCGAGGTGATCACGCTGCAGGAGAAGCTGGGCCTGGACGTGCTGGTGCACGGCGAGCCCGAGCGCAACGACATGGTGCAGTACTTCGCCGAGCTTCTCGACGGCTTCGCCGCCACCGAGAACGGCTGGGTGCAGTCCTACGGCACCCGCTGCGTGCGTCCGCCGATCCTGTTCGGCGACGTCTCCCGCCCCGAGCCGATGACGCTGTCGTGGATCGGTCACGCCCAGTCGCTGACCAGCAAGCCGGTCAAGGGCATGCTCACCGGCCCGGTGACGATCCTGGCGTGGTCGTTCGTCCGCGACGACCAGCCGCTGGGCGAGTCGGCGCGTCAGGTCGCGCTGGCGATCCGCGACGAGACGGTCGATCTGGAAGCCCAGGGGACCCGGATCATCCAGGTCGACGAGCCCGCCCTGCGCGAGCTGCTGCCGCTGCGCGCGGCGGATCAGCCCGCCTACCTGCAGTGGTCGGTGGACTCGTTCCGTCTCTCGACCGCCGGTGTCGCCGACACCACCCAGGTGCACACCCACCTGTGCTACTCGGAGTTCGGTGAGGTGATCTCGGCGATCGCGGGTCTGGACGCCGATGTCACCTCGATCGAGGCGGCGCGCTCGCACATGGAGGTCCTCGACGACCTGAACGCGGCCGGTTTCGCGCTCGGCGTCGGCCCCGGTGTCTACGACATCCACTCCCCGCGCGTCCCCTCGGTCGAGGAGATCACCACCTCGCTGGCCGCCGCGCTGAAAGCGGTGCCCGCCGAACGGCTCTGGGTGAACCCCGACTGCGGTCTCAAGACCCGTGGCCCGGTGGAAGTCGAGGCGTCACTGCGCAACCTGGTGACGGCCGCGGCCGCACTGCGCTGAGCAGACCGCCGTCCCGGACGGAGCGCATCCGTCCGGGACGGCGAGTCCCGCTTGTCCCGATCGTCTCCCTTCGCACGTTACGCACCAGTAGTCACAGGTAAATTCCCTTGCAGGACTGGACTTCTCCCCGGACAATCGCCATTTCGAGCGAACATTGCAAACCCGGAGAGTTAGGATCTCCGCGTGCGGAAGATGTACGCGGGGGCCAGGCTACGACGGCTGCGTGAAGAACGACGGATGACTCAGGCGGCGCTCGCGAAATCGCTGGATCTTTCCCCCAGCTATCTCAATCAGCTCGAGCGCGATCAGCGCCCGCTCACCATTCCCGTTCTGCTGAAACTGAACTCGACCTTCGATCTGGATGTGCAGTTCTTCGCCGCCGACTCCGACGCGCGCCTGGTCTCGGATCTGCACGAGGTGCTCGTCGAAGCCGCGGGAGGCGGCGACACCGCGCCGATCACCGAAGTCGAGGAACTCGCGACCCGGCTGCCCGAGGTCGCGCGGATCGTCATCGCCATGCACCGGCGGTTGCGCGCGGCCACCGATCAGCTCGACCTGCTGTCGTCGCGGGTCGACACGCCCAGCGGCGCGCCGGGTACCCCGATGCCGTACGAGGACGTGCGGGACTTCTTCTACGACCACCGCAACCACATCTCCACCCTCGATCACGCGGCCGAGCAGCTCTTCGAGGAATCCGGGCTGAGCATCGGCTCGCTGGATCGCCAGCTGGCCAGGATCGCCGAGGAACGCGCCGGTGTCACCGTGCTGGTCCGCGGCGACGGTGCCGACCCGACCATCCCGAAACGCCACTACGACCCCGACACCCGCACGCTCACCCTGGCCAGGCGGCTGCGTCCCGGCCAGCGTGCCTTCCAGATCGCCACCACCCTCGGCCTGCTGCTCTACGGTCGCGAGATCGACAATGTGCTCGCCGAGTCCAGGGGGCTCACCGGCGAATCCCGCACCCTGGCCAGGGTCGGGCTGGCCAACTATTTCGCGGGCGCGCTGATCCTGCCCTACGGGCGGTTCCTGCGGTCGGCCGAGGAATTGCGCTACGACGCCGACCTGCTCGCCCTGCGGTTCGAGGTCGGTTTCGAGACGGTCTGCCACCGGCTCAGCACGCTGCAACGACAGGGTCAGCGCGGTGTCCCGTTCTTCCTGGTCCGTACGGACAGGGCGGGCAATATCTCGAAACGCCAGTCCGCCACCGCGTTCCATTTCTCCCGGGTTGGCGGCAGCTGCCCGCTGTGGGTCACCCACGAGGCGTTCGCGCATCCGGGCAGGATCCTCACCCAGATCTCGGAGATGCCCGACGGGCGCCGCTACCTGTGGATCGCCCGCACCACCCCGGCCAGCGCCCAGGGGTTCGGGGCGGCGTCGAAGAACTTCGTCATCGGGCTCGGCTGCGATATCGAATACGCCGACCGGCTGGTGTACTCCCAGGGCATGCAGCTCGACGACCCGCAGGTGGCGGTCCCGATCGGGGCCGGCTGCAAGGTGTGCGAGCGGCCCTCGTGCCCGCAGCGCGCGTTCCCGCAGATCGGGCGGCCGCTGTCGGTGGCCGAGCACACCAGCACCGATCTGCCGTATCCGCGCCTGCCGCGCTGAGCGTCAGGACTTCGCGAGGTATTCGATGCGTTCGCCGTCGACGGCGGCGTCCATCATGCCAGCCAGGCCGGGATGCTTCACCAGGCCGGGGTCGTCGGCGACGACCTGCCTGGCCAGCTCCTGGGCCGCGGTGATCACCTCGAGGTCGTCGAGCAGCGACAGCAGTCGCAGCGAGCGAGCGGTGCCGGATTGGGCGGCGCCAAGCACGTCACCCTCGCGGCGCTGACGCAGGTCGAGCACCGAGAGTTCGAAGCCGTCGGTGGTCGCGGCGACCGCCTCGAGCCGGGCCATCGCCGTCCCGCCCGGGGCGGCATCGGTGACGAGCAGGCACAGGCCGGGGTGCTTGCCACGGCCGATCCGGCCGCGCAGCTGATGCAGCTGGCTGACGCCGAACCGGTCGGCGTCGACGATCACCATCACCGTCGCGTTCGGCACGTCGACACCGACCTCGACGACCGTGGTGCAGACCAGGACATCGATGGCGCCGTCGTTGAACTGGCGCATCACCTGGTCCTTCTCGTCGGCGGGCAGCCTGCCGTGCAGCAGGCCGACCCGGACTCCGGCCAGCGGTCCCGCGCTCAGCGTCTCGTACATGTCGACCGCCGCCTGCGTGGTCGGCCCTTCCTTCTCCTCCGCCGACTTCTTGCCCTTGGCAGGCGGAGCATCGGGGTCCTCGCCGATGCGCGAGCACACCACGTATGCCTGCCTGCCCGCGCCGACTTCCTCGAGAATGCGCTCCCACGCGCGGTCGACCCAGCCCGGATGCAGTTTGCGCGGAACGACTTTCGACACGATCGGCGAGCGGCCACGCGGCAGCTGGGTGAGGGTGGAGGTCTCCAGGTCGCCGAGGGTGGTCATCGCGATGGTGCGCGGAATGGGGGTCGCGGTCATGACGAGCAGATGCGGACTGATGCCGCCTTTCGCCTTGGCCCGCAACGCGTCTCGCTGTTCGACGCCGAAACGGTGCTGCTCGTCGACCACCACAAGGCCGAGGTCGAAGAACTCGACCGCGTCCTGGATGAGCGCGTGGGTGCCGATGACGATGCCGGCCTCGCCGGTCATCGCGTCCAGCAGCGCCGTCTTCTTCGCCGCCGCGGTCATCGATCCGGTCAGCAGCACGACCTTGGTGGACTGCTCGGCCGCACCGAGCTCCCCTGCGGTGCCGAGGTCGCCGAGCATCGCCCGCAGCGAACGATAGTGCTGGGCGGCAAGGACTTCGGTCGGCGCGAGCAGCGCACACTGCCGTCCGGAGTCGACCACCTGCAGCATCGCGTGCAGCGCGACGATCGTCTTGCCCGAACCCACCTCACCCTGCAGCAGCCGATGCATCGGGCGGGTGCGCGACAGGTCGGCGGAGATCTCGTCGATCACCTGCCGCTGACCCTCGGTCAGTTCGAACGGCAGCCGGTCGTCGAAGGCGGCGGCGATGCCGGCGGAGCTCGGCGGGCACGCGGGGGCGGTGCGGCCCTCGACCTCGTGCCTGCGCTCGGCCAGCACCAGTTGCAGCGCCAGCGCCTCGTCGAAACGCAGCCGGTCCCTTGCCTTCTCGATGTCGAGCTTGTGTTCGGGCAGGTGGATCAGGCGCAGCGCGTCGGAGACCTCGAGGAGGTTGCGTTCCTCGCGCAGGTCGGCGGGCAGCGGGTCGTCGATCGGGTCGAGCTGGTCGAGCACCTGGCGGATACAGGCCAGCAGGTCCCAGCTCTGTACCTTCGCCGTCGCCGGATAGACCGGGACGAACTCGCGCTCGAAGAACGCCGCGTCCACTCCCCCCGCGCCTTTCGCACTCTGCGCCAGACCCCGCAGCGCACCGCTGCCTCGCACGGAGGTGAGCTCCTCGACGCCGGCCTCGGCCTTGTCGGGCAGGATCAGATAGTCCGGGTGCGAGAGGTTCCAGCGGTCGGGGCGCCACCAGTGCACGGTGCCCGACATCATCGCCCGCACACCCTCTTTCACCAGGTAGCGCACCTTGTCGCCGTTGAAGAAGGTGGCCTCGATCGGGCGCGCGGCGCCGGTGTCGAGCTGTACCTTCAGCAGCGAGCCGCGGCGGTTCTTCATCGGGCGCAGTTCGGTTTTGGTGATCCGGCCGATGACGGTGATGTGCGCGCTCTCCTCCGGTTCCTCCTCGGTGAGCGGCTGCCCCTGGGTGGCGTAGCGCGCCGGATAGTGGCGCAGCAGGTCCTCGACCGTGGTCATGTCGAAGGCCTCGGTCAGCCGGTCGGCCGCCTTCACGCCAAGCACGTGGTCGAGCCGGTCACTCAACGTCGCCATCACTCGACCCCTATCTGCACCAGATCCGCTTGCTGCCCACCGGAATACACCACGACCTCGACTCCGGGGAAACCGGCCGTCACGTGATCGGCCAGGACCGCGCCCAGTTCGGGGCCGGCGTCGGCGCCCATCAGCAGGGTCACCAATTCGCCACCGAGACCGAGCATCCGGTCCAGCAGGATGCGTCCCGCGCCGACCACGTCGGGGTCGATCACCACCACGTCGTGGCCGACGAGGCCGAGTCCGTCACCGGGCGAACACATTCCGACCATGGTCAAGGCGCGCACCCTGGCCGCCCGCAGCGCGCCCCATCGCGTGGTCGCGGCCGCCTCCGACATCGCGAACGCGTCGTCGACCGCGATCCGCCCGCGATCATGGACCGCCAGCGCGGCCAGGCCCTGCACCATCGACGCGCTCGGCAGCAGCAGGACATCACGTGACCCGTCACGGGCGGCCACACCGGCGGCGACGAGTTCCTGCGCGGGCAGCGCGCCGTTGGGCAGGACCAGGACTTCCCGGTGCGGCATCGCGCGGATCGCGGTCAGCAGCGCGGTGGTGTCGAGCTGCCGGTCGCCGTGCAGCACCACCGCGCCCGCGTCTTCGAACAGGCGGGCGGCCGCCGCACCGGATGCCACGGCGAGAATGCCGCGGTCGGCGAGACCGTCGGGCCGCCGGGCCGGTACCGCGAGATCCTGGTGGCCGTTGCCCTGCGGCACGGCTCCGGCGCGGTCCCGGTGGTCCTCGTGGCTCGCCCCGTGGGGCGCGGTCACCGCGAAACTCTCGATGCGGATGCCGGTGACGGTGCCGATCGCGAGTCCGGCTTCGATCGCCGCGCCCGCGTCGCGGCAGTGCACGTGCGCCGACCAGGTGTGGTCACCGTCGCCGACCACGACCACCGAATCGCCGAGGACGGCGAGGCGGTCGCGCAGGGTGCCCGCGGCCGTCTCGTCGGCCTGCGCGATCACGTACATGACCTCGAAGTGGGGGTCGGAGGATTGATCATGGTGGTCGACGTCACCGTCGGCGCGTTCGTCACCACTTCCGCGCCGCGGCCCGTCGTCCTCGTGATCGCGGGTATAGCTGTGCCTGGCGGGGGCCGCACCGCAGATCTGGGCCACGAGGCTGTCGAGCAGTACGAGCAGTCCCCTTGCTCCGGCGTCGACCACTCCGGCCGCGCGCAGTACGCCCAGCTGCGCCGGCGTCTCGTTCAGCGCACGCGCGGCGCCGTCGGCGGCCGATTGGGCGACGGTGAGGAGGGCGGGGTCCACCGATTCGGCGGCGGCGACCGCGGCGCGCTCGAGGACAGTCAGGATCGTGCCTTCGACAGGGGCGCTCAGTCCGGTGCGCACGAGCACCGCCGCCCGATGCAACGCCGTGCGCAGCCGTTCACCGGTCAGCGGGCCTGCGGCGACCGATTCGGCGATCCCGCGCAGCACTTGCGACAGGATGATCCCGGAGTTCCCCCGAGCACCGATCGTCGCTCCGCGCGCGAGCGCCTGCGCGACCAGATATGCGGACGGGCCACCGCCCGCGCCCGGGTCGACGCCTGCGGCCCGGCCGCTGCCGGTGGCCGGGCCGTTGCCCGCGGCCGGGTTGACATCCGCGGACCCTGGCATCGCCCGCTCAGCGGTGGCGACCGCCGCCCGCACCGTGGCGAGCAGGTTCGTTCCGGTGTCGGAGTCGGCGATGGGGAACACATTGAGCGCGTCGATCTCGGCGCGGCGTAGTTCCAGGTCGGTGCGGCAGGTCCGGGCCCAGGCCAAAAGATCGGCGCCGTCCAGCGCCTCCCGCACGTGCGACACCGCCACCTCGCTCCCCGTTCTGTGTGCCCGCCCGCCGAGCACCGCACGCCAGGTTAGCGGCAGCCGCCGACAGCGGTATGCTGACCGCGGACGGGCCCGGCATCCGGGCCGTGCCCGGCGTGTCGACCGGGACACCCGGTTTGGAAGATCACGGCCCGGCCAGCTACCCTTGCAGGGTTGCCTTGTGCGGCCGATCCCGGTCTGCGCTGGCCGACGTAAGTCGGCAAGGCATTTGACGACATCAGTTTCCGGTTCAGCGGGCATACGTGCACCGCTGTCCGCTTATGACATGAAGGAGCTCGCGACATGGCTGCCGTTTGCGACGTCTGCGCCAAGGGCCCCGGTTTCGGGAAGTCGGTCTCGCACTCGCACCGGCGCACCAACCGTCGCTGGAACCCGAACATCCAGACCGTGCGTGCGCAGGTTGCCCCTGGCAACACCCGCCGGATGAACGTGTGCACCTCCTGCCTGAAGGCGGGCAAGGTCGTCCGCGGCTGATTCTCAGCCCGTACATTCTGCCGACAGTGCCCCGGCACCCCGCGTGGGTGATCCGGGGCTTTGTCGTCGATGGGGGCCGGTGTGCCTGACTGGCGGATCGAGACACTGACCGCCGAGCGCGTCACCGCACTCGCCGCCTGCCACATCGCGAGCTGGCGCGAGGCCTACGACGCCCTCGTCCCCGGTCATGTGCTCGCCGGATTCGACCTCGAACGCTCCGCCGCCACCTGGGAACGCCGCCGTACCGACGGGATCCACCGGTTGCCGATCGCGCTGGCCGGTGACCGGCTGATCGGCTTCGCCGCCGCGACCGACACGGAACTGGAAGCCCTCTACGTCCGCGCCGCGTGGCACGGCACCGGCGTCGCCGACGCCCTGATCGACGCCGCCGCGCCGGGTTCACCGTGCACGCTGTGGGTCTTCGGCGACTATCCACGCGCCCACGCCTTCTATCGCAGGCACGGCTTCGCCGACACCGGCGTCCGCCGCGTCGACCCCTTCACCCTGCTGCCCGAACAGTTGTGGCGCCGAGGCCCTCGCTAGGGTGACGCCATGAGTACCACCGAACCGGTCACCGCCGTCACCCTCGTCGACGGCGTGCTGCAACTGACGATCGCCACCGCCGCGGCGGGCACCTCGATGAATTTCGACCTGATCAATCAGGGCACCGAAGCTCTGCGCTCGCTCGACTCCGAGGTCGGCGCCGTGCTGCTGACCGGTGCCGGCGCCAATTTCTGCGCGGGCGGCAACGTCCATCACTTCGCCGGTGCCGACGACCGCGGCGCCTACCTGTACAAGCTGGCCGACGAGCTGCACGAGTTCGTGCGCGCACTGGCTGCGACCCCCGTTCCGGTCGTCGCCTCGGTGCACGGCTGGGCCGCGGGCGCGGGCATGAGCCTGGTGTGCGCCGCCGACATCGCCATCGGTGGCCCGTCGACCAAGCTGCGCCCCGCCTACCCCGGCATCGGCCTGAGCCCCGACGGCGGCATGTCCTGGCTGCTGCCCCGCATCGTCGGCGCGAGCCGCGCGCGGGAGATCCTGCTCACCGACGCCGTGATCGGCGCCGAGGAGGCCGTGCGTCTCGGCATCCTGAGCCGCACCGTCGCCGACGACGAGGTCCGCGCCGAGGCCCTGCGCGTCGCCCAGAGTTTCGTCTCCGGCCCCCGCGCCACCTACTCGGCCATGAAAAAGCTGCTGGCCCAATCGCCAACGGCGACCCTGGACCAGCAGCTCGACGCCGAACGCGACAGCATCTCCGCCGCCGCGAACAACGCCACGGGCCGCGAAGGCGTCGATGCCTTCGTCGGCAAGCGCAAGCCGAACTACCTCGGACTCAACTGATCAGCAACCAGCCCCACGACTGGACTGGCCCGCACGAGGCAACAATGCCCCGCGGCCGAGGCGACCACAACGGTTTCGGCCGCCTCGCCGCCGAGGGGCGATACGGAACGCCGCAGGCGCAGTATCGCCCCTCGGCGGTGAGGTCACGAGGCCGAAACCCCGCGGCGCCAGCCGCCAAAGATTCAGCAGGCTGCGCCGAGGGCGCTGAAGGTGTTCTGCAGCAGGCAGGTCACCTTCGCGTTCACGCCGGCGGAGATGGTGGAGGTGCCGGTGGAGGTCCATTCCTCACCGATCTGGCTGGTGGCCACCGGCGCGGCCTGCTCGTCGTAAGGCTCGAGGGCGAGCCCGGCCGCGTTGGCCGAGGCGGCGCCCGCGGTGAGGGCGGCGGCGACGGCGGCGGTCGCGACGGCAGCGCGAACGGTCGTGATGTGCATGCGGTTGTGCTCCTTCATCATTTTCTTCTGGTGCGGGCGACGCCCCGGGTCAGGGCAGCCGCCAATCGACTGGTTCGGCGCCCAGTTCGTCGAGCAGTTCGTTGACCCGGGAGAAGGGTCGCGAACCGAAGAAGCCACGCGAAGCCGACAGCGGTGAGGGGTGCGCCGATTCGATATAGGGAATCTCGGCCTCGGTGAGGGTGGGTTTGAGCGAGCCCGCGTCGCGGCCCCACAGCACGGCGACGAGCGGTTCGTCCCGCGCGACCAGCGCCCGGATGGCCTGCTCGGTGACCGCTTCCCAGCCCTTGCCGCGATGCGAGGCAGGCGTACCGGGGGTGACGGTGAGCACCCGGTTCAGCAGCAGCACACCCTGATCCGACCACGGGCTCAGGTCACCGCAGCTCGGCGTATCGAAGCCGAGGTCCTTGCTGTACTCGGCGAAGATGTTGGACAGGCTGCGCGGCACCGGCGAAACATCCGGCGCGACAGAGAAACTCAGGCCCATGGCGTGGCCCGGGGTCGGGTAGGGATCCTGGCCGACGATCAGCACGCGCACCGCGTCGAACGGGCGCCGGAACGCGCGCAGCACGTTCTCCCCGACCGGTAGATAGCCGCGACCCGCAGCGTTCTCCGCGCGCAGGAATTCGCCCATCTCGCTGATCCGGTCGGCGACCGGTTCCAGTGCCCGGGCCCAGCCCGGATCGATGATGTCCGACAGTGGTTTGGCACCCATGACCGCACAACCTATCGTTTCCGGCCGGTGGGTGTGGCGTCCGCCCCACGGAACGATTCCCAGCCGGTGCCGCCCGCGGGCCGCGCACCGTCCACGGTGACGCCGCTGCCTGCGGTGACGACCCCGATCGGCCGCCAGCCGGGCGGCAGCGCCGTGCCTGCGGGCCAGGTTCCCGCGAAAGCGTGGTCCTCGCCGCCCGCCAGAATCCATTGCGCCGCATCGGCATCGAGCAGACGGGCGACCGCGCCCAGTTCGGGATCGGCCAGCGCCGCACTGTGCACGTCGATCGCGACCCCGGAGGCGGCGGCGAGATGGCCGAGGTCGGCCAGCAATCCGTCGGAGACATCGGTGAGCGCGTTCGGGATCGAGCCGCCGACCACATCCAGCACGGCCCCATACGGCGGCTGCGGAACGCGATGCGCCGCAAGGGCATGCGCGAAGGCCGGATCGGAAGGGTCTGCGCCGCCGGACAATACGGTAAGCCCCGCACCCGACCAGCCGAGTTCCCCTGCGACCGCGACGATATCGCCTGCCTCGGCGCCCGCGCGGGTGATCGCCGCCTGCCCACCGAGGTCACCGAACGCGGTCACCGAGACGACCAGCTGCTCGCTCAGCACCAGATCACCGCCCGCGATCGACCCGCCCGCGCGCCCCGCCTCGGCCCACATGCCGTCGGCGATGCCCTCCACCACCGGCACCGGGGTGTCGGCAGGACAGCCGAGCGCGACCACGAACGCCGTCGGACGCGCGCCCATGGCCACGATGTCGGCGGCGTTCTGGGCGATGGCCTTGCGGCCGATCTCCTCGGGCGCCGACCAGTCGAGCCGGAAGTGCCTGCCCTCGACGAGCATGTCGGTGCTCACCACGAACCGGCCGTCGGGCGCGGCGACCAGCGCGGCGTCGTCACCGGGTCCGAGCAGGACGTGCGCCGCCTGCTGCCTGCCCGCGTTGATCCGGTCGATCAAGGCGAACTCACCCAGCTCACGCACCGTCTGCGGACGGCTGTCCTCGCTGATGACCGGCCCCTTCCCACTGTGCTGACGACCGACGAAATCGCCCCGACGGTACCCTTTCGGAGGCGATCGGACACAACGGAAAGGACCGGACGGTTATGGCGGCGGATTCGTCGGACTCGACAGGCGCGGACGATCGGGACGGCACGTCACCGACCGGAGACGCTCCTGACACCCCAGCCGAGTCCTCGACGGACGAGCCGACGACCGGCTCGGATGCCGATTCGGCGGCGAACGCGCGCGCCGCATCGACCGACACCGGTCCCGCCACCGACAGCGACGCGATGCCGGACGCAAGTGCGGGTGCGAAGCCGGATGCCGATGCGAACGCAGACGCCGACGCGAAGCCGGACGCCGACTCCGACGCGACGCAGGAGGCCGACTCCGAGGCCGATGCGAAGCCGGATGCGGATGCGGATGCGGATGCGGATGCGGATGCGGATGCGGATGCGGATGCGGATGCGGATGACGAAGATGCGTCGACGCCCTACTCCCCCGCGCTGATCGCCACCGCCGTCGCCCTCCCGATCGTCCTGATCGTCGGCGTCCTCGCAGCCGCCTTCCTCGCCCTGCGCGCCCCCGTCGAACGCGAACCCCTCCCCCTCGGCCCGGTCCCCGCCCCCGCCGCCGACGGCCCCGCCTGCCAGGCCCTGCTCCCTGCCCTGCCCGCCGACCTCGGCGACTACACCAAGTCCACCCTCGTCGAACCGGCGCCGCCCGCCACCCGCGCCTGGCAGCACCCCGACGGCGGCGAACCGATCGTCCTGCGCTGCGGCCTGGACCGGCCACTGGAATTCAACCGCGCGTCCACGCTGACCGAGATCAACGGCGTGCAGTGGTTCCAGGTCCGCGACGAGGTCGGCAAGGTCGGCACCTGGTTCGCCGTCGACCGCGAAACCTACATCGCCCTGACCGTCCCCGACGGCTCGGGAACGGGCGCGATCACCACGGTGTCCGACGTCATCACCGCGAATCTGCCCGCCCGCCAACCGAACCCGGGCGAACTGTAGTTTCGGCGTTCGGCGCCAGGAGATCGCGTCGCCGAACCGTGCGGGGCGAGTCGCAACCACCACGTTTTCGGCCGCCTCGCATCCGAGGGGCGAGACGTAACGCCGAAGGCGCAGTATCGCCCCTCGGATGCGAGGTCACGAGGCCGAAAACCCGCGGCGCCAGCCGCCGAAGACACAGCTCAGCGCAGGCCGGTGCCGCGCGCCACGGCTGTCTCGATCAGCGTCGACACCAGCGCCGGGTAGTCGATCCCGGTCGCTTCCCACATCCGCGGGTACTGCGAGATCGGGGTGAACCCGGGCATGGTGTTGATCTCGTTGATCACCGGACCGTCCGCGGTGACGAAGAAGTCGACCCGCGCCAGCCCCTGGCAGTCCAGTGCGCGGAAGGCCGCCACCGACAGCTCGCGGATCTGGTCGGCGACCGCGTCGTCGAGCTTGGCGGGCACATCGAATTCGCACACGTCGTCGAGGTATTTGGTGGCGAAGTCGTAGAACTCGGGGGCGGCGGCATCGGCGTCGGGCATCCGGATCTCGGAGACCACGCTGGCCCGCACCTGGCCGTCGGCGAATTCCAGCACGCCGCACTCGACTTCCCTGCCGACGATGCCCGCTTCGACGATCACCTTCGGATCGTGCTCGCGCGCCGCGGCGATCGCGGCGTCGAGACCGGCCCAGTCGGTGATCTTGGTGATGCCGATCGATGACCCACCACGCGCCGGCTTCACGAACGCGGGCAGACCGATCCGGGCCCGCTGCGCCTCGGTCAGCGTCGCGGTACCCGGCCGCAGCACGACCTGCACGCCGACCGGCAACCCCTCGGCCGCCAGCAATTTCTTGGTGAACTCCTTGTCCATGCCCGCGGCACTGGCCAGCACGCCCGCCCCCACGTAGGGGACGCCGGCTAACTCGAGCATGCCCTGTAAGGTCCCGTCCTCGCCGAACGGACCGTGCAGGATCGGGAACACCACGTCGACCCGGCCCAGCGCGGCCGAGGGATCGTCGAGCGCCACCAGCGCACCGGAGCGGCTCGGATCGGCGGCCAGGGTGAGCGCGGTGCCCGCCGCGTCGACCGCGGGCAGCGAACCGTGGCTGAGCGCGAGTTCGCCGATGCCGTCGGCGAGCACCCAGCCGCCGTCGGCGGTGATCCCGATCGGCACCACCTCGTAGCGTTCTGGATCGAGGTTGCGCAGCACGCTGCTCGCCGACACACACGAGACGGCGTGCTCGCTGCTGCGCCCGCCGAAAACCACGGCCACCCTGATCCGGTTCGTCATGAACGTCACCGTAACTGTTTGCCCGGTTCGCGGCGCTATCGCCCTACTCGGGTTTGATCCGCCTGCCGAGCAAACTGTCGACCGCCTCACGCACCGAAAGTCCCTCGTGGCACACCCGGTGCACCGCGTCGGTCAGCGGCATCTCCACCTGATGTGCGGCGGCAAGAGCCCGCACCGATGTGCACGACTTCACACCTTCGGCGACCTGCCCATTGGTCGCTTCCTGCGCGGCCTGCATCGACCCGCCCGCGCCGAGCACATGGCCGAAGGACCGGTTGCGCGACAGCGGCGAGGTGCAGGTAGCCACGAGATCGCCGACACCGGCGAGCCCGGCCAGGGTGACCGGCTGCGCCCCGAGCGCGACCCCGAGCCGGATGACCTCGGCCAGCCCGCGGGTGATCAGGCTGGCGACGGTGTTGTCGCCCAGCCCCATCCCCGAGGCGATGCCACAGGCCAGCGCGATGACGTTCTTGCACGCGCCACCGATCTCGCAGCCGATCACATCGGTGTTGGTGTACGGCCGGAAATATCCGGTGGCGCAGGCCCGCTGCGCCACCCCGGCGCGCTCGGTGTCGGTGCACGCGATCACCGTCGCCGCGGGCTGACATTGCACGATCTCACCGGCCAGGTTCGGCCCCGACAGCACCGCGATGCGTCCCGGCTCGGCCCCGGTGACCTCCGCGATCACCTGACTCATCCGCAGCAGCGTGCCGGTCTCGATGCCCTTGGCGAGACTGAGCAGGGTGGCGTCGGGGTCGATATCGCCCTTCCACCGGTCCAGATTCGCGCGCAGCGACTGCGACGGCACGGCGAGCACGACCAGGTCGGCGCCTGCCAGCGCGGCGATGTGATCGTCGGTGGCCCGCACCGGTGGCAACTGCACGCCGGGCAGGTAGAACGGATTGCGATGCTCGGTGTCGAGCGCCTGCGCCACCTCGGCTCGTCTGGCCCAGATCGTGACATCGGTCCCCGCCTCTGCCAACACCTTCGCGAACGCGGTGCCCCACGACCCCGCACCCATAACAGCCGCCCTCGTCATCAGCTCAATATGCCATGGAAGGATTGACCCCATGCGTCCGCACACCGTGCACGCCGTGATGGCGGTCAAGCACATCGATCGGGCCAAGAGCAGGCTGGCCGACGTGCTGACTCCCGAGCAGCGCGGGCAGCTCGTGCTGGCCATGTTCACCGACACCGTCGCGGCGACGACCGCCGTGCCCGAGGTGTTGTCGCTGACCGTCGTCACGCCCGATCCGCTCGTAGCCGCCCGCGCCCGCGAGCTCGGCGCGTACGTGCTCGACGAGCCGGTGGGCGCCGACGATCCGCTCAACACAGCCCTGGCCGCGGGCGCCGCCGACGTGCGCGACCGGCACGGCCCCGCCCATCTGCTGGCACTGCAGGCCGACCTCCCGGCTTTGCGCCCGGCCGAACTCGCCGACCTGCTCACCGTCGCGCCCGACGGAATTCGCTCGGTCGTGATCGATCACACCGGCACCGGCACCGCGGCATTACTGGTCCGCGACACCACCGCCGCACTGGATCCGCGCTTCGGCGCCGACTCCGCCCGCGCCCACCGTGACGGCGGCGCACACCCTCTCACCGGGCACTGGCCCGGCCTGCGCTGCGACGTCGACACCCCCGCCGACCTCGATACCGTCCGTTCACTCGGGGTCGGCGCGCACACCACGATCACGCTCCGCGAATTCGGCCTCCCGGCAAGGATCGATGATCCCGTCCGCACCGTGTGCTAGCCGATCGCCGCGATCAGTTCACATCGGGCGAACCGGTCGGTGTCATGCTGCGGACTGCCCGGTATCTAGGGGATGATTGATGCGTGAGCGACACGGAAACCATCAAGCAGCAGCCCCCGATTTCCCCGCCACCTGCGGCCGCCATCGCCTCGGGCGGTGACACCACCGCGCAGCGATTGCCCCGGGATCGCTATCTCAACCGCGAACTGAGCTGGCTCGACTTCAACGCCCGGGTACTCGCCCTCGCCGAGGACGCCTCCCTGCCCCTGCTCGAACGCGCCAAGTTCCTGGCGATTTTCGCCTCGAACCTCGACGAGTTCTACATGGTCCGCGTCGCCGGGCTCAAACGTCGCGCCGAGACCGGTCTGTCGGTGCGCTCCGCCGACGGCCGCTCCCCGTCGGAACAGCTGGAGATGATCACCGCGCGCGCCCAGGAACTCGCCGAGCGCCACGCGAACGTCTTCCTCGACGACGTCGATCCGGCGCTGGCCACCGAGGGCATCGACATCATCGGCTGGGCCGACCTCGACGACGATGAACGGCAGCGCCTTTCGGGCTACTTCACCGACCAGGTGTTCCCCGTGCTCACCCCGCTGGCCGTCGACCCGGCGCACCCGTTCCCCTACATCTCCGGCCTGAGCCTCAACCTCGCCGTGACGGTGAAGGACGCTGGCACCGGCGGTGAGCATTTCGCCCGCGTGAAGGTGCCCGACAATGTCGACCGGTTCGTCCGCGTCCGGCGCACCGCGGCGCCGTCGGCGATCGCGGCGTTCCTGCCGATGGAAGACCTCATCGCCGCGCACCTGGATCTGCTGTTCCCCGGTCTGACCGTGGTGGAGACGCATTCGTTCCGGATCACCCGCAACGCCGATTTCGAGGTCGACGAGGACCGCGACGAAGACCTGCTGCAGGCGATGGAACGCGAACTCGCCCGCCGCCGTTTCGGCAAGCCGGTGCGGCTCGAGGTCTCCGACGACATGACCGAGCACATGCTGGAGTTGCTACTACGTGAGCTGGAGGTCGACCCCGCCGACGTCATCCAGGTACCCGGACTGCTAGACCTGTCCTGCCTCTGGCAGGTCTACGGCGTCGACCGTCCCGATCTCAAGGACGCGCCGTATGTCCCGGCCACCCCGGCGGCCTTCGGCGAGCGCGAGACTCCGCGCAATGTCTTCGCCGCGCTGCGCGAGGGCGACGTGCTGGTGCACCACCCCTACGACTCGTTCTCCACCAGCGTGCAGCGGTTCATCGAGCAGGCCGCGGCCGACCCGCAGGTGCTCGCGATCAAGCAGACGCTGTACCGCACCTCCGGTGACTCGCCCATCATCAACGCGCTGATCGAGGCCGCCGAGGCGGGCAAGCAGGTCGTCGCGCTGGTCGAGATCAAGGCCCGCTTCGACGAGCAGGCCAACATCAAATGGGCGCGCGCGCTGGAACAGGCGGGCGTGCACGTCGTCTACGGCCTCATCGGCCTCAAGACCCACTGCAAGACCTGCCTGGTGGTGCGCCGCGAGGGCTCGACCATCCGCCGCTACTGCCACATCGGCACCGGCAACTACAACCCGAAGACCGCGCGCCTGTACGAGGACGTCGGATTGTTCACGGCCGCACCGGAGATCGGCGCCGACCTGACCGACCTGTTCAATTCGCTGACCGGTTACTCCCGCAAGGAGGACTACCGCAATCTGATGGTCGCCCCGCTCGGTGTGCGGGCGGGCATCATCGACCGGATCGACCGCGAGATCGAACTGGCCGGGCAGGGACTCGACGCGCGGATCCGGATCAAGGCCAACGCGATCGTCGACGAGCAGATCATCGACGCGCTGTACCGGGCCTCCCAGGCGGGTGTGCCGGTCCAGATCGTGGTGCGCGGCATCTGCGGCCTGCGCCCCGGCGTGACGGGCCTGAGCGAGAACATCGAGGTGCGCTCGATTCTGGGCCGCTTCCTCGAGCACTCCCGGGTGATCGAGTTCGGCGCGCAGGAACAGACCTGGATCGGCAGCGCCGACATGATGCACCGCAACCTCGACCGCCGCGTCGAGGTCATGGTGCAGGTGAAGGATCCGCGCCTGATCGAACAGCTCGCCATGGTGTTCGATTCGGCGCTCGACCCGATGACCCGCTGCTGGGTGCTCGGTCCCGACGGCACCTGGCAGGCCAGCCCGACCGCGGCCGACGCCGGCGGGGTCCGCGACCACCAGCAGTTCCTGATGCGGCTGCGTCGCCCCGATCAGCCGTGAGCAAGGGCGCACAGAAACCGATGCGTGATCCCAGAGTGCGGCCCAACATCCATGCCGCGGGTGCGGTCCTGTGGCGCACCGGCGCCGCTGGGCCGGAAATCGCCGTGATCCACCGGCCCAAGTACGGCGACTGGTCGCTGCCCAAGGGCAAGCTCGACCCCGGCGAGACCCCGATCGTCGCCGCGGTCCGCGAGGTCGGCGAGGAAACGGGCCTGCCGTGCACGCTCGGGCGCTATCTCGGGCACGTCACCTATCCGATCCCCGGCCACCGGCAGCTCAAGCGGGTCGACTACTGGGCCGCCGAAGCCGCGGCGGGCGAGTTCGCCGTCAACGCCGAAGTCGACCAGCTGCGCTGGTTCCCGCTCGACCAGGTGATGGATCAGCTGTCGTATCCGATGGACCGTCAGGTCGTGCGGATGTTCGCCCGGCTGCCCGCGACGACGAACACGGTGCTGCTGGTGCGCCACGCCAAGGCGGGCAAGCGCGCGCGCTTCGACGGACCCGACGAGTTGCGCCCGCTCGAGCCCGCCGGCGAGCAGCAGGCGAAGGCGTTGACGCCGAATCTGCTGGCGTTCGGCGCTTCCGAGATCCATTCGGCCGATCCGCTGCGCTGTATCCAAACCGTGACACCGTTGGCGGAACAGTTGAACGCCGAAATCAATTGCGAGCCAATGTTTTCCGAGCAAGGTTACGATTCAGCGAAAAGCGCCGCGCGGCAACGATTTCTGTCTTTGGTAACGGATCGGGGTGTCCCGGTGGTGTGCAGTCAGGGCGGGGTGATTCCCGATCTGGTGCAGTGGCTCGCGCAGCGCAGCGAGCTCACGCTCCCGCCTGCCCGCAATCGCAAGGGCAGCGTCTGGGCATTGTCGTTCGTCGGGGACCGATTGGTCGCCGCCGACCATATGGACCGATCGCTGTCGACGGGCATCGTCACCGCCTGAGTACCGGCCTGAGTGCCCTCAAACAGCCGAAACGGCCCCGGTTTCCCGGGGCCGTTCTCGGTCCAGTGGTGGGTGATGCGGCCTACGTGCACATTCCCCGACCTGATCCCGCTGCGGCGGGATCAACGAGCACGACGGGTGGCTGTCTTCTTCGCAGCAGTCTTCTTCGCGGGGGCCTTCTTGGCGGCCGTGGTCTTGGCCGCGGTGGTCTTCTTGGCCGCCGTGACCTTCTTCGCCGGCGCCTTCTTGGCCGCGGTCACTTTCTTTGCCGCCGTGGTCTTCTTGGCGGCGGTGGTCTTCTTCGCTGCCGCCGTCGTGGTCTTCTTGGCGGCGGGTGCCTTGGTGGCTGCCTTACGGGCGGTGGTCTTGGCCGGACCCTTCGACGGCGTCGCCTTCTTGGCGGCGGTCTTCTTGGCCGCCGTCTTCTTGGCTGCCGCCTTCTTCGCCGCCACCGGGGCGTTCACGCCACGCTTGACGGCGGGGCCGGACGCGGCCAGCTTCTGCTTGCCCGCGATCACCGCCTTGAACTGAGCGCCCGGCCGGAAGGCAGGCACCGAAGTCGCCTTCACCTTCACGGTTTCACCGGTACGCGGGTTACGGGCAACCCTGGGGGCACGCTTGCGCTGTTCGAACACACCGAATCCGGTGATGGTGACGCTTTGACCTTTGTGCACGGCACGGACGATGGTATCGACCACGTTCTCGACAGCCGCAGTAGCCGTGCGCCTGTCCGTACCCAACTTTTCGGTCAGAACGTCGATCAGTTCCGCCTTGTTCATTGAATCCTCCGCAGACTAATGGCCCGTCGTCGGACCGACTAGGTACCACGGTAAACCCAGTTTGAGCAAGAGTCTATGTGCCACGCCAAAATTCATGTGGTTTAGCACACGTCCAGCTACCGCCCCCAGGGGATGCGCCGCCAATCCCCGGTGGTGATTACGCTTGCGAAATAGGCTCCGGCAGCGTCACGGGTTTCCATGACGGCCTTCCCTTTTCGAAGTCGCCGATGACGTCGGCCTGGCGCAGCGTCAGCCCGATGTCGTCCAAACCCTCCAGCAGACGCCACCGGGTGTAGTCGTCAATATCGAACGGCAACACGACGGTTCCCGCCGTCACGGTGCGCGCGGTCAGGTCGACAACCAATTCCAGGCCGGGCTGTTCCTCCATCAGCTTCCACAGCATTTCGACATCGTTCTGTGACATCTGCGCGGCCAACAGGCCGCCCTTGCCCGCATTCCCACGGAAGATGTCGGCGAAACGCGACGAGATGACCACCCGAAAGCCGTAGTCCGACAGCGCCCACACCGCGTGCTCACGCGAGGAACCGGTGCCGAAATCCGGGCCGGCCACCAGAACACTGCCGTGACGGTAGGGCTCGGTGTTCAGAATGAAGTCCGGATCGGCCCGCCAACCGGCGAACAGGCCGTCCTCGAAACCAGTGCGGGTCACCCGCTTCAGGTAAACGGCGGGGATGATCTGGTCGGTGTCGACATTGGACCGGCGCAGCGGGACCCCGATGCCTTTGTGAACAGTGAAGGCTTCCATAACGATTCTCCTTCGATCGTGGTGGTCGGGGCGCTCAGGCCAGATCGGCGGGCGAGGACAGGGTTCCGCGGACCGCGGTGGCGGCCGCCACCAGCGGCGAGACCAGGTGGGTACGGCCACCCTTGCCCTGCCTGCCTTCGAAATTGCGGTTCGAGGTGGACGCGCAGCGCTGGCCCGGCTCGAGCTGATCGGGATTCATGCCCAGGCACATCGAGCAGCCCGCCTGGCGCCATTCCGCGCCCGCGGCGGTGAAAATCTCGCCGAGTCCTTCTTTTTCCGCCTGCGCGCGCACCTTCATCGACCCGGGTACGACCAGCATTCGCACGCCGTCGGCGACGTGGCGTCCCTTCAAAACATCGGCGACCGCACGCAAATCCTCGATCCGGCCGTTGGTGCAGGAACCGACGAATACGGTGTCCACGCTGACCGCACGCAGCGGCATTCCCGGCGTCAGGTCCATGTAGCGCAACGCCTTCTCGGCGGCGTCACGCTCGTTCTCGTCGGCGATCTGGGCCGGATCCGGCACGTCCGCGCCCAGCGGCAGGCCCTGGCCCGGGTTGGTGCCCCAGGTGACGAACGGGGTCAGCGTGTTCGCGTCGATATGGACCTCGGCGTCGAAAGCCGCGCCCTCGTCGGTCTTCAGCGCCTCCCAGGCGGCCACCGCGGCGTCCCAGTCCGCGCCCTGCGGCGCGTGCGGGCGGCCCTTCAGGAATTCGTAGGTCACCTCGTCCGGGGCGATCATGCCCGCACGGGCGCCCGCCTCGATGGACATGTTGCAGATCGTCATCCGCGCTTCCATCGACAGCTTGCGGATCGCCTCGCCGCGGTATTCCAGCACATAGCCCTGGCCGCCGCCGGTGCCGATCTGGGCGATCACGGCCAGGATCAGGTCCTTGCTCGTGACGCCGGGCGCCAATTCGCCGTCGACGGTGATGGCCATCGTCTTGAACGGGCGCAGCGACAGCGTCTGGGTGGCGAGCACGTGCTCGACCTCGCTGGTGCCGATACCCATCGCCAGCGCGCCGAACGCGCCGTGGGTGGAGGTGTGGCTGTCGCCGCACACCACGGTCATGCCCGGCTGGGTCAGGCCGAGCTGCGGGCCGACCACGTGCACGATGCCCTGCTCTACATCGCCCATCGGGTGCAGGCGGACGCCGAACTCGGCGCAGTTGCGGCGCAGCGTCTCCACCTGGGTGCGCGAGACGGGGTCGGCGATCGGCTTGTCGATGTCGGTGGTCGGGACGTTGTGGTCCTCGGTGGCGATGGTGAGATCAGGCCTGCGTACCGGCCTGCCCGCCGCGCGGAGCCCGTCGAAGGCCTGCGGGCTGGTCACCTCGTGCACGAGGTGCAGATCGATGTAGATCAGGTCGGGTTCGCGGGAGGAACCTTCGCCGGCACCGGTAGTGACGACGTGCTGTTCCCACACCTTCTCGGCCAGTGTGCGGGCGCGCTCGGCCATGGCTTGATCACCTTTCGACGGGCATACTTGGTATCTCAACATATGAGACGTTAGTATCGTTCTATGAGACAGCATAGCGGTATCGGTGTCCTCGACAAAGCCGTGGCGGTGCTCTACGCCGTCGCGGACGAGCCATGCGGTCTCAACGACCTGTGCACCCGCACCGGCCTGCCCCGCGCCACGGCGCATCGGCTGGCGGTCGGGCTGGAGACGCACCGGCTGCTGGCACGTGACGGCAACGGGCTGTGGCGTCCGGGCCCCGCGCTCACCGAACTGTCCGCGGGGGCCGCCGACCCACTGGTGGAGGCCGCAGGGTCCATTCTGCCCCGTCTGCGGGAGATCACCGGCGAGAGTGTCCAGTTGTACTGCCGCGACGGGCACGCGCGCGTCTGCGTGGCCGCGCTCGAGCCGCCCGTCGGCCTGCGCGACACCGTCCCGGTCGGCTCCCGGCTCCCGCTCACCGCGGGCTCGGCGGCCAAGGTGCTGCTGGCGTGGGCCGACCCGGAACTACAGCGCACGGTCCTGGCCGACGCGGTGTTCGGCGATCGCGCGCTGGCCGAGGTCCGCAAGCGGGGGTGGGCGCAGAGCGCCGCCGAGCGCGCACAGGGCGTGGCGAGCGTCTCGGCGCCGGTGCGTGACACGGCGGGCCTCGTGGTGGCCGCGGTGTCGGTCTCGGGCCCGATCGACCGGATGGGCAGGCGACCCGGCGCGCGCTGGGCCGCCGATCTGGTCGCCGCCGCGGAGGCGCTGCACAAGCGGTTGTAAAACGAAGAAGACCCCCGGTCGAATTCGACCGGGGGTCTTTCTTTGTAGCCCCGACGGGATTTGAACCCGCGCTACCGCCTTGAGAGGGCGGCGTCCTAGGCCGCTAGACGACGGGGCCAGGACGATCTCACCGAAGTGAAACCTTGCTGGGGTACCAGGACTCGAACCTAGAATGGCTGAACCAGAATCAGCTGTGTTGCCAATTACACCATACCCCAAGGATGGAAACGCCCGGCCTTGCGTCTCACCGGCTGGTTGTCGGTGTTGCGAGGCCGTGTTCCGCGGCGATGAGAAGATTACCAAACACAGTGGGGTAAACTACAAATCGCCTGGTCAGGAGCCTATTTTTAGCTGTTTTGACCGTTCCGGGGCGGCTGCGGACCGGCCGCGTCCGCCCCGGACGCACTCACTGCGCTGCGGGCACCCAGCCACGCGCGGCACGCAGCCGGTCGAGCGAGACCTCGCGGCCCAGCAGTTCCATCGACTCGTAGAGCGGCGGGCTGATGTGCGAACCCGTCACCGCGACGCGCACCGGCGCGAACGCCTTACGCGGCTTGAGCCCCAGATCGTCGATCAGCGCCTTCTTCAGCGCCTCTTCCAGGGCGGGCGTCGTCCACTCGGCCAGCGGCTCAACGGCGGCGATCGCGGCGTCGAGCACCGGATCGGCCTCGGCGCCGAGGTTCTTGCCGCCCGCGGCCTGGTCGATCGCGAACTCCGCCGGCTCGACGAACAGGAACTTCAGCAGGTCCCACGCGTCGCCGAGCACCACGATGCGGGTCTGCACCAGCTCCGCCGCGGCGAGGAAGGCCTTCTCGTTGATTTCGGCGCCGATATGACCCTGCACGGTCAGGTACTCGCGCAAACGGTGGCCGAAATCACCCGGCTCGAGCAAACGAATCTGCTCGGCATTGATGGCGTCGGCTTTCTTCTGGTCGAAGCGGGCCGGATTCGAATTCACCGTCGAAATGTCGAATGCCGCCACCATCTCCGCCATGGAAAACACATCGCGATCCTCGGCGATACTCCAGCCGAGCAGGGCGAGGTAATTCAGCAATCCCTCGGGGATGAATCCACGATCACGGTGGACGAACAGATTCGATTCCGGGTCGCGCTTGGACAGCTTTTTGTTGCCCTGGCCCATCACGAACGGCAGATGACCGAACTCCGGCGTGAACTCCGCGACCCCGATACGCTGCAGCGCCGCGTACAGCGCGAGCTGCCGTGGCGTCGAGGAAAGCAGGTCCTCACCGCGCAGCACATGGGTGATCTTCATCAACGCGTCGTCGACCGGATTCACCAATGTGTAGAGCGGATCACCATTGCCGCGAGTGAGCGCGAAGTCGGGCACGGTACCGGCCTTGAAGGTGGTTTCGCCGCGCACGAGATCATTCCAGCCGAGATCTTCGTTCGGCATTCGCAACCGGACCACCGCGGGCCTACCCTCGGCCTTGTAGGCCGCGATCTGCTCGGCAGTCAGGTCACGGTCGAAATTGTCGTAGCCCAATTTCGGGTCACGACCGGCCGCGCGATGCCGGGCCTCGACCTCGTCCGGCGTCGAGAAGGATTCGTAGGCCTCGCCCGCCTCGACCAGCTTGCGCACGACCTCGAGGTGCTGATCGCGGCGCTGCGACTGCCGGTACGGCTCGTAGGGGCCGCCGACCTCGGGGCCCTCGTCCCAGGTCAGGCCGAGCCAGCGCAGCGCGTCCAGGATCGCCCGGTAGGAATCCTCGGAATCGCGTGCGGCGTCGGTGTCTTCGATGCGGAAGACGAAGCTTCCGCCGTGGTGGCGCGCGTACGCCCAGTTGAACAGCGCCGTGCGGATCAGGCCGACGTGCGGCGTGCCGGTCGGCGACGGGCAGAAACGGACCCGTACTTCAGTCATGACTCTCTCTCCGCGGTATCAGCGCTTGGTGGCAACAGGATTGGTAAGGGTGCCGATGCCCTCGACGGTGACCGACACGTTCTGCCCGGCCCGCAGCGGGCCGACGCCTTCCGGTGTGCCGGTGAGGATCACGTCACCGGGCAGCAGGGTCATCACGGTCGACACCCATTCGACGATCTTGGGGATGTCGTGCAGGAACAGCGACGTGCGGCTGCGCTGGCGGACCTCGCCATCGACCTCGGTGACGATCTCCAGATCACTTGGATCCAGCGCGGTTTCGATCCACGGGCCGAGCGGGCAGAACGTGTCGTAGCCCTTGGCCCTTGTCCACTGCCCGTCGTGGCGCTGCTGGTCGCGGGCGGTGACGTCGTTGGCGACGGTGTAGCCCAGGATGACATCGGCCGCCTTGGCCGCGGGCACGTCCTTGCACGGGCGGCCGATGACCACGGCCAGCTCGCCCTCGTAGTCGACCTGAGAAGAGCTGGGCGGCAAAATGATCGGCGCGTTCGGGCCGACGATCGCGGTGTTGGGCTTCAGGAAGATCACCGGGTCGGCCGGCGCCTCGCCGCCCATTTCGGCCGCGTGGGCGGCGTAGTTCTTGCCGATGCAGATGACCTTGCTCGCCAGGATCGGCGCCAGCAGGCGGACATCGGCCAGCGGCCAGCTCCGGCCGGTGAACGTCGGCGAGCCGAACGGGTGTTCGGCGATCTCCTTGGCGGTGGCATCGCTGCCGTCACCTTCGATGCTGACGAACGCGACTCCATCGGGACTGGCAACTCGACCTAAGCGCATGCCCCGGAGTCTATCGAGACACGCCCACCTGCCCGAACGCGCCCGGGACGCAACGCGCGACAAGTGATACGCCCGCGGGTGGAGTGCGGGCAATCTCACACCGATGTGATTCGAAGCCGCTGCCCGCCTGTGGGATTCGCACTCCGCACCGTCCTCTCCGGTTGTGATCTGTCAGACACCGAATCAGGGGGCGTCATTCGGCGGTCACGGGTGTACCGTGAATCCAGATGTTCACCACATGAGACATCAATCTCAAATATTGAGATGCAATCGTGCAATCCGGCGAGGTGAGAATCGTGACAGAGGTGCGGCAGACGGCCGAAGTGACCAGGATCGGCGACGGCAGACGCTGGCTGATGCTCGCCCTCGGTGTGTTCGCGCAGACCTCGAGCTCGATCTTCATCCACGGCACCCCTTTTCTCCTGCCCGCACTCACCGCGCGCGGTGATTCCCTGTTCGCCGCGGGCGCGCTGGTCGCCCTGCCGACCGTCGGCCTGGTGTGCACGCTGATCGCGTGGGGCTATGTCGTCGACCGGATCGGCGAACGGATCGTGCTGGTGGCGGGCACGGCACTGATGTTCGTCGCCGGGGTGGCCGCCGCGCTGGTGGACGACCCGATCGCGTTCGGCGCGCTGCTGTTCCTCGGCGGTGTGGGCGCGGCCAGTTCCAACGGCGCGAGCGGCCGCGTGATCGTCGGCTGGTTCCCGCCCGACCGGCGCGGCCTGGCCATGGGCATCCGCCAGACCGCCCAGCCGCTGGGCGTCGGCCTGGCCGCGCTGAGCATTCCGTGGGTCGCCGAACACCACGGCGTCCCCGCCGCCCTGCTGGTCCCCGCGCTGATGGCCGGTATCGCGGCGATCGGCTGCCTGGCCGGCATCGTCGACCCGCCGCGTCCGCCCGCCAAGGCCGCCGACCGCGCCAACCCCTACCGCGGCGATTCCACCCTGTGGCGCATCCACGCCGTGTCGATCCTGCTGGTCTTCCCGCAGGCCACTCTGTGGACCTTCGCCCTGCTGTGGTTGCACCGCGACCTGGGCTGGTCGCTGGCCGCCGCCGGCGCGCTGATGACGGCCACCCAATTCCTGGGCGCCGCAGGACGAATCGGCGCGGGCGCCTGGTCCGACCGGGTCGGCAGCCGCCTTGGCCCGCTGCGTCAGGTGGCCGTCGGTGCCGTCGTCGCGATGGCCGCCCTGACGCTCACCGCCTGGACAGACTGGTGGTGGCTGGCCGTCCCCCTGATGGTCGCCGCCTCGGTGATCTCGGTGTCCGACAACGGCTTGGCCTTCACCGCCGTCGCCGAAATCGCCGGCCCGTTCTGGAGCGGCCGCGGCCTTGGCATCCAGAACACCGGCCAGAACCTCGCCATCGCCGCCGTCCCACCGGTTTTCGGCCTCCTGATCACCGCGACCGGCTTCTCCGCCGCCTTCGCGGTGGCCGCCATCGCCGCCGCGGCCGCGGTCCCATTGGTGCCACGAAAGTAGCTGTGCCACATCATGTTTCGCTGAACCGAATCCTGATGCGACACAACAGGACAGCGAGGGCCCGCTCCCGGTGCGATTCGGAGCTGGCCCTGTTCGGACAACGCGAAGGCCCGCTCCGGCAACAGCCGAGCGGGCCTTCGGTTGTTCAGCGTCCTCAGACGATGGCGGCGATCCGGTCGCCCACCTCGACGGTGGAGGCGGTGCCGGTGCGCGAGGCCAGGTCCTTGGCGACGGCGGACTCGATGCGCGCCGCGCCCTCGGTGTTGCCGAGGTGGTTGAGCAGCAGCGAGACCGACAGGATGGCGGCGGTCGGGTCGGCCTTGGACTGGCCCGCGATGTCGGGCGCGCTGCCGTGGACCGGCTCGAACATCGACGGGTTGACGCCGGAGGCGTCGATGTTGCCCGAGGCCGCCAGGCCGATGCCACCGCTGACGGCGGCGGCCAGGTCGGTGATGATGTCGCCGAACAGGTTGTCGGTGACGATCACGTCGAAGCGGCCCGGGTCGGTCACCATGTGGATGGTGGCGGCGTCGATGTGCTGGTAGGCGGTCTGCACCTCGGGGAACTCGGCGGCGACCTCGTTCACGGTGCGCTGCCACAGCGACCCGGCGAAGGTGAGCACGTTGTTCTTGTGCACCAGGGTCAGGTGCTTGCGGCGGGCCTGTGCGGTGGCGAAGGCGTAGCGGACCACGCGCTCGATGCCGAAGCGGGTGTTGGTGGACACCTCGGTCGCGACCTCGTGCGGGGTCTCGACGCGGATCGCGCCACCGGTGCCGGTGTAGGGACCCTCGGTGCCCTCACGCACGACCACGAAGTCGATGTCGGGATTGCCCGCCAGCGGGCTGGTGACGCCCGGGTACAGCCGCGACGGACGCAGGTTCACGTGATGGTCCAGCGCGAAGCGGGTCTTGAGCAGCAGACCGCGCTCGAGCACGCCGCTGGGCACCGACGGGTCACCGATCGCGCCGAGCAGGATCGCGTCGTGCTGCTTCAGCTCGGGCAGCACCGACTCCGGCAGGATCTCGCCGGTGCGGTGGTAGCGGGCAGCGCCCAGGTCGTATTCGGTCTTCTCGACACCGGGCGACACCACGTCGAGCACCTTGAGCGCCTCGGCGATGACCTCGGGACCGATGCCGTCACCGGCGATAACTGCGAGCTTCATGAAATTCTCCGTTCGGGGTGAGGCGGATCTTGCGGTGCCGCCTCACCCAACCCCGTCGGGGCCGACCTCGAGGAGGCCCGCACGCGAAGCGTGCGTCGCGGCCGTCCCGCCGTTCAGGTGCCGCCGCGTAGGCGACGCAGGAGCAAGCAGCGGTGCCTGAACGGCGGGACCTGAGGGCCGCGACCTCGAGCGCGCCAGCGCTCCAATAATTCAGGCCAGGTCGACCAGGACGACCTTGGCGGCGCCGACGGCCTCGGCGATCGCGGTCTGCACCTCGGCGGACACCTCGCGGTTGACGCGCAGCACCACGGTGGCGCCTTCGGCGTCCACGTCCTGGCTCAGCTGCGCGGCCAGGATGTCGATCTCGGCCTCGCCCAGCTTGGTGCCGATCTTGCCCAGCGCGCCCGGCTTGTCGCTGTAGTTCAGCACGGCCAGGTTCAGGCCCTCGGCGCGCATGTCGTAGTTGCGGCCGTTGATGTTGACGATCTTGTCGACCAGGTTCGGCTCGGTCAGCGTGCCTGCCACGTTCAGGGTCGAGCCGTCGCCGAACACGGCGCGCAGGTCGACCATGCTGCGGTGGTTCGGGCTCTCGGTGGCGGTGGTGACCTCGGCGGTGATGCCACGCTCCTTGGCCAGCGCGGGCGCGTTGACGAAGGTGACCTGGTCCTCGACCAGCGCCGAGAACACGCCGCGCAGGGCGGACAGCTCCAGCACGGCGACATCCTGCGAGGCGAGCTCGCCGCGCACCTGCACCTCGACGCTGACGGGCAGCTCGCTGGCGATGGCGCCGAGGAGGGCACCCTGCTTGCGCACGACGTCCAGCCACGGCGCGACGACATCGTTCACGGCGCCACCGGTGACGTTCACCGCGCCCGGCACGAACTCACCGGCCAGCGCCAGCAGCACCGACTTGGCGACATCGGTGCCTGCGCGGTCCTGGGCCTCGGCGGTGGAGGCGCCGAGGTGCGGGGTCACGACGACCTCGGGCAGCTCGAACAGCGGGCTGTCGGTGCACGGCTCGGTCTCGAACACGTCCAGACCGGCGGCACGCACGTGGCCGGACTTGATGGCGTCGGCCAGCGCCTGCTCGTCGATCAGGCCACCGCGGGCGGCGTTGACGATGATGACGCCCGGCTTGGTCTTGGCCAGCGTCTCGGCGTTGAGCATGCCCTTGGTCTCGGGCGTCTTCGGCAGGTGGATGGAGATGAAGTCGGCGCGCTCGAGCACCTCCTCCAGGCTCAGCAGCTCGATGCCGAGCTGGGCGGCGCGAGCGGGCGAGGTGTAGGGGTCGTACGCGACGATCTTGGTCTCGAAAGCGGCGAGACGCTGCGCGAACAGCTGGCCGATGCGGCCGAGGCCGATGACGCCGACGGTCTTGCCGAGGATCTCGACACCGTTGAACTTGCTGCGCTTCCAGGTGTTCTCGCGCAGGGTGGCGTCGGCGGCCGGGATCTGGCGCGCGGCGGCGAGCAGCAGGGTGACGGCGTGCTCGGCGGCGGTGTGGATGTTGGAGGTCGGCGCGTTGACGACCATCACGCCACGCTCGGTGGCGGCGGGCACGTCGACGTTGTCGAGGCCGACGCCGGCACGGGCGACGATCTGGAGCTTCTTGCCCGCCTCGAGCACCTCGGCGTCGACGGTGGTGGCGGAGCGCACGAGCAGCGCGTCGGCCTCGGGGACCGCGGCGAGCAGCGCCGGGCGGTCGGGGCCATCGACCCAGCGAACCTCGACACCGTCACCGAGCGCGTCGACGGTCGACTGGGCGAGCTTGTCGGCGATCAGAACTACAGGACGGCCTGCTTGGCTCACTGTGGGGTACTCCTGGGGAAGAAAGGGGTCGGCAGTTACCGCCGACCAGAATAGTCGCCGGAGTTCGGCTGCCCTTACCCCCCTGCCGAAAACCGGGTGAACCCTGGGTGTCGCGCCACCTACTATCACGCCATGTCCTTGCGCACCGTCCCCGAATCGATGGATCCGGCCGTCGTGGCCGCCGTCGACGCCGAGCTCGACCGGGTGGCGGCCGAGCACGACGTGTCCATCCGGCTGGCCATCGAAAGCGGCAGCCGCGCTTGGGGTTTCCCTTCGCCGGATTCCGACTACGACTGCCGGTTCGTCTATGTGGCGAGCCTGGAGACCTATCTGTCACCGTGGTCGCGTCGCGATGTCATCGAGACGCCGCTGGTCGGGCTGCTCGATGTGAACGGCTGGGATCTGGCCAAGGCGCTGCGCCTGCTGGTGCAGGGCAACGCGGTGCTGGTCGAGTGGCTGATGTCACCGATCGTCTACCGCGGCGACGAGGCGTTCCGCGCCCGCCTGCGCGAGGTGGCCGAGGAGGTGGCCGATCGCGACCGGATCGCCCGGCACTATCTGCACCTCGGCGCGCGCCAGTGGGCGCTGTTCGAGCGCAACGGCGGCTTGAAGAAGGTGTTCTATGCACTGCGCCCGGCGATGGCGCTGCGCTGGTTGCGCGAGCATCCCGGCGCCGCGGTGGCCCCGATGCACCTGCCGACCCTGCTCGCCCAGTGCGAGCTGCCTGCCGACCTGATCGCCTCGATCACCGAACTGACGGCGCTCAAGTCCAAGACCAGGGAGATGGGCTCGGCCGCCCCGCCGCGCTTGATCGCGGACTTCATCGACGACGAGTTCACCAGGGCGGCAGCGGAATTCGCGGCGCGCGGGCCGCGGGATCTGACGGCGGCGCGAGCGGTGACCGACGAGTTCTTCCGCACGGAGGCACTGGCCCCCAGATAGCAGAAACTCCGCACCTACTGGTGCGGAGCTTCACGTTCGTACGCTGGTCAAGCGCAGAATCAGAGGACGCGGACGTCCTGAGCCTGCGGGCCCTTCTGACCCTGACCGATCTCGAACTCCACACGCTGACCCTCGTCGAGGGAGCGGAAGCCCGAGCCGCTAACAGCCGAGTAGTGCACGAAGACGTCGGGTCCGCCGCCGTCCTGTGCGATGAAGCCGAAGCCCTTCTCGCTGTTGAACCACTTCACAATGCCCTGAGCCATTTCAAAACCTTCTGTAGACGAGCCAGGTCCTAATAGTCCGGTCCCGGTCTCGCCTTCAACAATGCCATGCTCCGACGAATTCCTCCACACCCGACTTCGCGGACTGTGAGCAAGCCAACGCCGCGATGCCGCCGGCCGGTGCTGTCACACAAGCGACCGGATGGATGCTCGATGTATGCCGAGGTAGTTGCGGCGAGGATGCCGGATTCGATCGATACCCTCCATCGAACCGACTGGCACGCTTCACCATCGACTTCTCTATGCAGCTGTGCCCCGTCACCGTCAGCATCCCTAGACATTTTCTAGAAACCCAGTACGGCAAATTTTCTACCAGCGTATTTTCCGAGTTTGTGAGGGAGCGCACACCTCGTGGAGAAATCACGCAAGGAGTAGAGAGTGCTGGACATCAACCATTTCACCTACGGCTGGGTAACCCCGCTGCTGGCGTATCTCATGTCGGTCCTCGGGTCGATGCTGGCACTGCGTTGCATGGTTCGCTCGCGCGCATCGGGTAGTCATGGCGGCTGGCTCACCGCGGCCGCGATCGCACTCGGCGGGACCGGCATCTGGGTCATGCATTTCATCGCGATGCTCGGCTTTTCCGTGCACGGCGCGACCATCCGATACAACGTCCCGATCACCTTGTTCAGCGCCGCCGTCGCGATGGGCGTGGTGTGGCTCGGGCTGTCCATCGTGGTGCGCCGCAGCTGGGACAGCGCCGCCCTCCCGGTGGGCGGGACGATCACCGGTCTCGGCGTCGGCGCGATGCACTATTCCGGCATGTACGCGATGAAGACCGACATCGAAATCGTCTACGACCCGTTCGTTGTCGCCGTCTCGATGGTCATCGCCGTCGTCGCCGCCACGGCCGCGCTCTGGTTCGCCCTGCACATCCACGGCCTCGTCGCCACCATCGCCGCCGCACTGCTGATGGGTGTGGCCGTCACCGGCATGCACTACACCGGCATGTTCTCGATGAGCGCGCACACCAGCGCCCACGTCGCCCACGCCTCCGGCGCCACCGCCACCCAGCTGCTCACCCCGCTGATCATCGGGATCAGCATGGTCACCATGATCCTGCTCATGCAGGTCGGCATCACCGAGGCCGAGGACCCCAACCTGGCCAGGCCGGTGCACGGTCAGCGCGCGAGCCGCTTCTGGCCCAGCGGCCAGAACTGAATCTGTCGTACCCCGTTGAGACACTGAGGAGGTAGCAATCACCGGCTCCGGCCGAGTCTCTACGGGGGATCCACATGCTGTTTTTCATCATCGCGGCCGTGCTCTGCGCGGGCGCGGGCGCTCTCGCCCTTTTCGCCGCCTCGATCGCCGAATCCAAGGCGACCGACGCGCTGCTCGCGTCGCGGGCCGCCTCGCATTTCATCGGCGACGGCAACCCGACCAGCGGCTTCTTCGTCCTGCGTGCCCGCCACGACCGGCTGCGCCGGCTCAGCACGCGGCTGCTGACCGTCAGCGCCGTGGCGGCGCTGGCGGCGACCGGTTTCGCGATCTACGCCGTCGGCGTCTACTAGACGACCCGCACGTGGTGCGCTTCCGGCCCGCGCCGGGTCTCCCTGATCCCGAATTCCACCCGCTGACCAGCGCGTAGCGTGCGGAATCCCTCCCCGAGCAGTTCGGTGTATTCCACGAACACCTCCGCCCCGCCCGCGTCGGGGGTGATGAATCCGAATCCCTTGCCGCTGTCGAACCAGCTCACGACGCCGCCCGGCATCAACCGACCTTCCGAATCATTTGCCTGACACGCTGATTCGCCCATGGTCGCATGCCTCACCCCGCGACACGAAAGCCGTGGAGTCGTCGCAGCCGTCCGGCGGCATCCGCGCTGGATAAACTCCAGGTAGGTCCGCTGGGGACCGGCCGGGTCCGGGAGAACGGAGAGCCGGTGCAGCCGAGCGCCACCACCGTCCGTTCCGCCGCCGAAGCGGTCACCGTCTTCATGGCCACCTCGGTCGCGGTTCTCGCGATCATGCTGCCGATCAGCTTCGCCGACCTGGCCGAGGCGCGGCACGTCGATCTGCTGGTGTTCAACATTCCGCGGGCGATGACCGGTGGCGCGTTCGCCGCGATCATCACCGCGGCGGTCACGGTCGCCGTCGGCAGCCGGCGCACCGCCCGCTGGACGGCGCTGCTCGCACTCGCCGGCATTGTCCTGAGCCACCTGCTGCTGGTCCCCCACAGCGATAACGGCAACTCCACCGGCCTCTCGCTGGCCACGCTCAATTTCATCGACGCGCTGCTCGCCGGCGTGACGCTGGGCGCGATGGCCGTCGTGGTCTGGCCCGAACCGCTGCTGCGGACCGTCTACCTGTTCGCGGTGCCCGCCGCCGCCGTGCTCGGCGACCTCACCGAGACACCCACCGACGAGGGCTCGGCCGGCTTCGACGGTGTCCTCGCCGGTTCGCTGCCGCTGTGGTTCATCGCGGCCGCGGTACTCGCACTCACCTACTTCGCGATCACGACCGCCACCCCGCCGCGCACCAGTGTGGACACCGCGATTCCCCTGGCCCCCGTGTTCGCCGGTGTCGTCGCCTTCTCGACCATTCTGGTGACGTCGCTGGCCGTGGCGGCCCGCGAGACGAGCATCCCGTATGTGATCGTCGGCTCGATCGTCGTCGTCGCGGCCGCGACCGTGGCCGCGCTGATCCTGCCCGAACGCGACGGTGTCCTGGTGCTGCTGATGACCGGTTTCGCCGTGGCGGGCAGTCTCGTCATCACCCTGCCCCGTTCGGGTCTGGTCGATGTGGGCACCGTCCTCGCCCTCGGCGCCGGACTGCTGGCAGGCCTGCGCCGTCCCCGCGCCGTGGCCGCCGCGGTCAGCGTGGTCATCCTGGCGGTCTTCGTCCTCGCCACTGACATGCTCGACCCACCGGCGACCCTCAATGCCGCGGTCGGCTGCCTGGCCCTCGGCGCGATCTGCGGCTACTGCGTCGGCTCCGCCGTCCCGTCGAGCCCCACCTCAGCCACGGTCGGCCTGTCGATCCTGTGCGTGCCGTCCATGGGAGTCGCGTTGAGCGACACCGAGTTCGGCCACCTCGCCTACTCGTCGTCCTGGTACCGCACCGCCGACGTCAACCGAGGCCCGCTCCCCGCGACGATCGCGATCGGCATCGCCGTCGGCTGCGCCGTCGCCATCGCGCTACTGATCCGTCACCGCCCCGCGCCCGACTAGTCAGGCGTCCTGCCAACCCAATTCGGAGAACGCCCGCCCGGTCAGCACTTCCCCGAGCCCCACCCGGCAGTATTCGACGATCTCGCTCGGCAGCGCCCCCACCTCGAACCACCGCAATTCCGAACACTTCTCCGGCTCACAGTTCGTCACCTCACCACCCCAGCGCCGGACGGTGAAGAACATCTGCACCCGCTCGGCACTGTGCAGCACATGAGCGAATTCCACGTCCTCGGTGGCGATCTCGACCCCCACTTCCTCGCGCGCCTCACGAATCAGCCCCGCCACTGCCGACTCGCCCGCCTCGAGATGCCCAGCAGGCACATGGAACAGCCCATCCCCGAACCCGGTATCGCGCCTGCGCCCCAACAACACCCGCCCATCCCCGTCGAGGAGCACCAGATGAACACCGACGAGCACCCGATACTTGTCCACGAATTCCACCCTACCGAGAACTACGAGACCACCCATCCCACAGCCCTATTCGGGGTATACCGAGAGCATGAGTTTCCCGGTGACCTTCGGGCTCGCCCAGGTCGTCCTGCTAGCACTGATCGCGCTCGCCCTAGCCCTCCTCATCTCCGCAGCCCTCGCCGCCCGCCACCGCCGAGGCCCCAAAGCCGTCCTCGGCCGAGGCGCCCCCGCCCTCGCCCTCCTCCTCGTCGCCACCCTCCTCCTCTGGATCGCCACCCTGCTCCAGACCTACCTTGGCCTCACCGGCGAAATCACCGCAGCCCACGTCATCGCAAAACCCGTTGCCGGCCAATCCGACCAACTCGACCTGGAACTAACCATCTTCGGCGACGAAGGCGAGGTAGACACCCGCACAACCCACCGCGTCGAAGGCAACCTCTGGGTCCTCCAAGCCAACATCGTCGAACTACACCCCTGGGTCAACGCCCTCGGCTTCCACTCCGGCTACAAAATCACCCGCCTCTACGGCCAGCGCCTGGACGGCAAACACACCACCCAAGACCACATCATGCTCAACGGCAGCGACCGAGACTTCTTCGAAGACATGAACGAAGGCACCTGGTACACCTCCCCCTTCGTAAAATCCGCCTACGGCAACGCCGTCATAGCCCCCCCCGGCGAATACGACGTCCTCGTCTCCCACGACGCCATCAAAGTCCGCGCGACTAACTGAGTCGTCGGCCCTCGAAACCCGCTCCGCAGGCGCGTACCGTTTACCCATGGACAGCCCACATCGCGCTGGTCCTTGGACTTACGAACATCCTCATCGGCTGGCGACTTCACGGCGGCGGCTCCCCTCTCACCTCCCCATGGTCAACGCTCTCAGCGGCGGCTGCGAACCTCTGGCAAGACGCCCGCCAATAGACCGGGCACCCCATCCCCGCCCAGCAACAACTTCCGGTCCAGCAGACGGTTTCTGGATTCGCATGATGTCTCGCTGACCAGGCAGCAGCCGTGGCATGCGGACAAGTTCAGTTGGGCCACTCGGGCAATATCACTCTCGATACACACCGGATCGTTGGAGCAGAAGTCCGCGTCATCGAGGGCGCCGACGATCGTGGCGGCAAGTCGCTTCGGGTCTCCGAGCCGGACAAGCCCACCCAGAGTTCCCTGTGCGTCACCGTCGGCTGTGTAGATGAGAACACCAGCGGTCTTGTCCGCACGATCGGAGTTTGCGTAGATCCGTTCACGTAGCGATGCCGAGGCATAGCCGCTCTCAAAGGCGAGCCGCCGGATAATAAGATGAGAAAAGGTGTGCAGCGCGATATAGCGCGGTTCCGGAACGTCCAGCCGCGACGCCCATGTCGTGGCAGCCCTGCGATCCGCCAAGAGGGCCGCACGTTGCTGAACGGCTGGTTGGGATTCCCACTCGGCCAGCTGATCTTCGTCGAACCGAATGAAGATGCCCTCGCCATACATCTCGATCGCAGGGTAGACATCGCGACTTCTCGGACCTCTCCCGAGGTAGGGGCGGATCAACGCCGCATCTGCGGTGTGGCGCCGAAAGCCCTTCAGCACTTGAACCTCACGAAGGCGACGGACTTGGCCGATCCCGCTGACCTTGTTCGACAGAGCCTCCGGACGGGCCGCCTTGTCGAGGTCAAATCCATCGACAACGAAGTCCTCGCCCGACCGATCGCGTCCTGCACCTAGCTTCTTCTGGAACGCTGCCCACTCACCGTCTTTAAGATCAAGCAAGACATCGCTGACCGGGATGTCGTCCGGCGCCGCTACACCGGATTCCTCTGCGGCGACGGCAAGGACCATGTCTATCGTCACATCTGGGTCCCCTAGGTCCTCCACGACATAGCCGGCCAAGGCCTCACCACCCGGCGAGGCAATCTTCGTGTTGTCGAAGAATCGGTTTGCCCTGATTTTTGCGTTGAGCTCACTGAAGTGGGTAGGCACCTCCGGAATCACCAGTGCTGCAACCTTTTCAGCGATGTAGTTGCTGGTCGCGCCACGCTGGGCAGCCACCAGTGGGTGCGGACAGGGTTCGACGCCGCGTTCAGCTAGTTCCCACGGCTGGCGTCCGTCGCAGCGCAGGCCGTCTCGACGCAGGGCGCCCTTCGAGGTCAACTCGTCGAGCGATCGGGCAGTGCCGCAGCGATGGCAAGTCACCATGAGCGCCCGCAGACCCTCACCTTTGTCAGCCGCTTTGGTGAACCGAAGCGACTTGTAGTCGTGGCAACGCGGCCGGTTATCGACGCCAGGGCCGCGGTGTGTCCATTTGACCCAGTCGATGTCCTGGACATGGCTGCCTCCCTCACACACCGCGACGTAACGCATCGGCACCAGGCGCCCACCGCAGTCACACGTATTGCTCCACTTGCCGCGCATCCGCCCTGTCCGATCCGACAGTCTGTCGCAGCGCTCGCAGAATCTCCACGCCGGAAATCTCCAGTAGCGCAGCGCGGCAGTATTCTTTCCGATGCGACCGGCGTGAGTAGGTGGCTCTATCAGCTTTCCGCAGCCAAGCCGGGTGCGCAGTCGCTCACAGATGATTTCGTTGCTGGCCTTCTCATCCCACCAGGATGTGTCCGCGGCGATCAACGACTCACCCAAGACGTCGACGATTGCACCAACACCGAAGGGAGACAATACCTCTGACAGTCGGAGATCATGCTTGATGGGTTCCATAGCCGTCCTTCTCCTGCGGTTCAGTCACCACGATTGCCACATTGGGTTCGACGGACCTCATCGAGTCGCCGACCAGCCAGCCTTCACGCTGTTGTCCGAACCTCCGCAACAGGGCAGTTGGGTCGGCGGGGGTGCCTTCGTACCGCATCATGTCGTCTTCTGTCCGAGCCTTTTGGGCCCGCCGGTGCCAGTCAATCAGCAGCCCCTCAAGATCCGCCTCTGTCTCCTCGGCTTCGTCGGGGTCTGATCGTCGGACGTATTCCAGGAGACGTTCGGTCAATCGTTCAACCGCGCTGCGGATCTGCTCGTTGTCGAGGTCGACGGCACCTGCGGCGTCATTGGCGCTGAAAGAACTGAAAGACTGACGCACCAGCGCGACAAGGGCGCCGGCAAGTGACCGATCCCGTGAGGCCAACGACCAGGGTGTCACACTTGTAGGCTCGACACTTCTGTAGAGGGCCTCATGGTAAGCGCCAAAGGTCTCGAAGTGTGAGCGGTCGCGGGGTCGATTGGAACGGAACAAGGTCACGACGACACCATTCGTATCGCCACGCCCTACGCGGCTCGTGGCCTGGATATACTCCGCTGAGGTTTTCGGCTGACCGACCATCAACATCAGTGCCAGTCGTGGGATGTCGATCCCGACGGACAGCATGTTCGACGAGAGCACGACATCGATCACGTCGGCTGATTCACCGATGCCGCGTTTGAGGGTGCGCAGGTCGTTCGGCAGCTGGTCTGCACCGCGATGACTCGTGAGTTCCAGAACGTTCCCGGCCTGCACTGTCCGCCTTCGAATACCCAACCGATCAGCGCGGGGCTCCAACCGACCGTTGACGTCGTCGACAATCAGCGCGGAAGATCGGCCGAGCTCGCGAAGACTGTTGTGGTACATGACCAGTGTCCAATACGCGTCCCGATTCAGGTACGCTCCCGATCCCGAGTCGAGCACTTCCGGAATCTCTACCATGGGTGTTGCGATGGCGACCACTGCCGATGCTTGTGACATCGACTGTGGCATTGCGCCGATGTACAACCGCCCCTGTTTGCTCTTCACCGGCTGCGAAAAGAAGGTCGTATCTCCGTCCAGACCCGATGGTGGGTACAACTTGACCTCGCGCCCGTACATCCCGCGGACCTGGTCATCCGAGGCACGAATCGTAGCGGTCGAGGCGACAATCTTGGGACTCGAACCGGATCTACTCAACAGCAGTTGCACTACTGCGTCGAACACCGCCACGGTCGTACCCAACGGGCCGGACAAAAGATGCAGTTCGTCTTGAATGATCAGGCTCGGCTGTACGAAGGGCGTCTCGATCCCGAGCAGTCGACCGGCTTCAGGCTTGAACTGCAGGCGGGCGAATTTGTCGACAGTGGCAAGCAGGATGGTGGGCGGTTCCTCGTAAAGTACCTGATCGACAACTACCAGCGGAAGTCCGTCGCGGAACTCGCACGACCGGTTCAGACAGGCGAACAGAACATCGCGCCCCTCGACGCGAATCCCGTAGTCCGCGTCGCTAGCCTGATGTTTCTCTGGCAGTAGCGACGAATCACACCAGGGGCAGCTTTCGATCTGGAGCTGGTTGGCCTCGGCCGGTCGGCTAGCCTTCCGAAGCCGTTCCCAAGCAGCAACGGCGTCCTGCCGGGTGTTCGGGGTGACATCCTTACCGACCCACAGCCCAATAGTGAACCGCGGCATTCCCTTGACTCGAGCATCGGATGCGCGCATCAACTCCATTGCACAGATCAGCGAGGCAGCCCGCTGGAACTGTTGGGATGTCAAGAGTCGCAGCGTGTATCGGGTAAGGATGGCTGTGCCACCGCCCCTCTGTCCGTACACCAAGCGGCGACGGAAGATTTCGATTGCGGCCAGGCCGAGGTACGCCTCGGTCTTCCCACCGCCGGTTGGGAACCAGATCAGGTCGACGGTCTCCCGGTCGTCATGATGGTCGTCAACCGTGGATGCGAATGCCACGAGCAGGAAACCGAGCTGGAACGGCCGCCACTGTGGCTTCCTCGGACCGTCAGCGGACCGAACCTTGGCCCGTAGTTGGAGGGCCATCGCCGTCATACCAAGAGCGAAAGCAGATCGCAGCTTTTCGTTGGCGGGATGCCTTAGAACATCGATGCCTTCTCGCATCCGATGGGCAGCGACCACCGACCGCTCGGCGATTCGGTAGGCGATGTCCGCGTCCTTGCCGAAGTCACCGGCACGGCTCATCTGATCGGTCGCCCACTTCGAATACGCGTCGACAAACAGGTCCAATGAGGCAACCACAGCATCGGGATCCGAGTCGATTGTCGCGAGGTGGTCCAGATCGAGAGCTCTCGCCTCGGCTGCGTCCTCCTCGAATGCTGTCGTTTCGATGCTGGGTACCACGTGGGCCGGCACAGGGTCGAGGAACACCTTCCGACAACGGCCATCAGCAAGCTCCCAGTTTGCGGCCATACCGTGTCCGACCGCGAAGACCTTGCGGTCCCGGTACCGCAGACGCAGCTCTGCGGCCTCTGGGTCGAGGTCGACAGATCGTGTCGTGTCGTACTCCAAGATGTGGGCGTCGCCAGCTGGTGCCACAGACAGCTCGACTTGGAACAGCGTGCTCGCGATGTCACCGAAGTCGTCGCCGACGGAGTCTGTCGTCACTCGGACATGGACTGTCACCAGGAACTCACCGTGGAATTCACGCCACCGCGAGCCGATTTCGAGCTCAGGTCCACCAGGAGCCAGTAGCGACACCGGCTTCTCTCCTCGTCGAAGCATGAGTCCACTCGCGTGGAAGGGTGTGCGCTTCCATCGTGGAGGACCATCTCCATCCAGTTTGGCGTATACACCGCAACCGAAATCGACTCGAACTGAGATGCCGTCCGTCACGAACGAGATCGCAGCGGATGACGGTCGCCAGTCCTCGGCAAGGGGAACACCGGCGTCATGTTCTTCGATTTCGCCCTCGGCAACGTCGGCCGACAGTTGACCGATCTGGGATTGGTCACCATATGCGTTGCTAGGGAACAACATGCCGACCGCGTACTGAAGGTTCGGCGGGTTCCTGGTTACTTCCCGTGTGCCTGCATCACCCGAGACGGCCGTAGGCCCCAGATATGAGCTACGGAGATGCTGCAGCACATCTTGCTGTGCACCAGTGAGATTCACTGCCGAACCTCCTGCCGGACAAGTTGCTGCAGGCGCCTCTTGTCTGCCGCGGACGCGATGATATGCAAGGTCACGCGTGCCCGCGTCACCGCAACATAGAACGCAGCGAGGGCGGGGCTATCGAATTCCGCAGGGTGATCACACACGATGATGTGCTCCGCTTCCAGGCCTTTTGCAGACTTGGGATTCGTGACCAGAATTCCTTCACCTGTTCGGTACGGTTCGCCGACTGCCGAGACTCGGAGGATCCAGATGTCCTTCCGTGCCACGCCATCCGCAATGAGTTCGCGCGAGACATCTTCCGCGGCGGGCCCGTCGGCTACTGCCACGGTCCGCCACTGGACCTCGTCACCGTGGACAATGCCCGGGTCCCCGACGTCGGCATGCAGATATTCCTGCACAACGTGAACAATCGATTTCGTGTTGCGGACATTCTTGGTCAAATCGAGCTGCAACGCTTCGTCTCTGACAAGCTCGAATACGTCTGCGTCGAACTCACCGTCGACGTGCGCCTGATTGTTGGGGTCGAGAAACATTCGCCATCTACCACCGGCTCGGCCGCCACGGACGACCCCGTCCAACGCGTCCATACCGCTCGCGTTCATCAAGTCTTGGGCTTCATCGACGAACACGGCGTCGTACTGTTTGCCAACCGCCAGATCGGCGAAAGCCAGCAAGTCGATGCCTCGGTCGGCCACAAGCGGCCGGAAGAACTCGATCAGAGCTGGCGAATGAAAGGTGATCAGTACCGACTTACCCTCGGACGATTCCTGCTTGGCCGCCTCAGCGAGGACGAGGGATTTCCCGGTGCCGGCGCCGCCCTGCACGATGATCCGTTGATTGCGAGACAACGCTGCCAGCACGCGAGCCTGGTCCTCGGTCGCCCTGCTCTGTTCCTCCAGCACCGCACCACGTTGTGCATCGATCACCGGCATGCGGGTGAACTCGCCGAACAAACGGTCTCGGAGATCCTGCTGCCGAGCGATCTTCGTACCGGGCGGTACCGGCCTGGCGCCGACAACAACCTGCTCGAATGCGGCAGTAACACCGGCGACCGTCATGGTTTCACGGGCCCACCAGTGACTGCCCTTCCACTCCACGGCGGACGGCGGTGCTTCGATGTCGGGGGTTATCACGACCGCTTCCTGGGCATACCAACCGAACCCGTCCTTCTGCAGGATGGATCGGAGGGCATGCATTGCCGATTGCGCCTGGTCCATCGGGGATTCACGAAGTTTGTGCCACTGGTCGTTGCGAGAGATGCTGTACCAATCGCCTTCATACTTTCGGACGCCCCCGCCTTTGACCTCGATGACGATGACGACTCCACGCCAGAGGACGACAAAGTCAGCTTCTGCCTGCTGTTTTGTGCCGTGGGTACGAAGCTTCAACGAGTAGAACGCGACGGCATCGGCGGGCGCCTCGACCTTCGCGAGCAGGCGCGCCACCGCACGTTCTGCGGGACTGGCTGCTGTCGACTCGATGCCGGCCAGGTCAGGTACCAAGATCATTTGTTTCGCTCCCGCCACATGTCTTCATATTCGCGATAACCCAGGAAATCGTTTGCGGCACCGAAGTTGTCAGCCACATCGACGATGAGGCATTCCTCTTTGCCGCCGTTGAGCGGCCCACGCAAGCCGCGACCGGCCATCTGAATGTAGGCACTCGGGCTAAACGTTGGCCGAGCGATATAGAGTGCTCTAACTCCAGGTGCATCGAAGCCCTGAATTAAGAGGTCACAGTTGGTCAAGACCTGAATCTCTCCCTGCTTGAATCGTCGGATCGTGTCACGACGGGCCCGCATTCCGGTCTGACCACTGACCGACTCAGCCTCTACGCCCCGGTACCGCAAAGTGGCGGCAAGAACCTGCGCAGAAAGCACATTCGGTGTGAAGACGAGGATCGGCCATGAGGGGTCCTGAGCGAGAATGTGATCGACCAACGCCTGCATCCGTTGTTCATTCTTGCCGATCCGGTCGAGGACTCTGGCGTCCAGCCTTCGCATCGATTGGACCACACTGAGTTCTGCTGCATTCAGTTCGACCTCGATGCCGGGGAGAACCTCCCGCGCAACTCGGGCGAGTACGCCTAGGTTGACCAGCTCTTCATATACGAAGGAACTGCCGCCGAAGGCTTGCCGAATGTTGGAGTCGAACCGGCTTGCCAGCTCCCGAGTCTTTTCCGTGTTGTCCGATCTGCCTCTGAACGGAGTCGCCGATAGTCCGACCAGCGGTCGCTTCCAGTGGTGACCATCCACGCCGAGCCAGCGCAGAATCCGGGTGTAGCGAGGCCCGACAGCGCGGTGGGCTTCGTCGACGAATACCGCAGTCGACTCGCTGAGCCATTCGTATTCAGGTTGGTCGAGGATGACCTCCAGCTTGGCGTCGGTGGCAACGATGACGCTGAACTCGGTATCCGGTTGGTGAACGGTGTTCCCCTCCCACAGGCGACCGACGGTCAGCGGCCGTTCGTCTCCGAGACCACGCCAGACTGTGCTGAAAGTCTGTACCGCCTGCTCACACAGCTCGGCCGACTGGGCGATCCACAGCACAGGCCCCTGCAACTCGCCTTCGATGAAGAGCTGCAGCACTGTTTGAGTCGCTACACGGGTCTTGCCTGCACCGGTGGGGAGATCGATCAGGCTCTTGAGGCAGTTGCCGTTTTGTTTGCGGTTGGTCAGATCAGCTCGAAGCTCTCTGCTGATGTCGAATTGAAAGTTGTGCAAACGCTCCAGCTTCACCGCACCGGGAACGACGAACTCATCTGCCTGCGGCGTGCTTCGGGTGCCGGCATATTCCGCGCCGAAGCCCATCTTTCGGACCCACGCGATCGCAGGTCCCTCGCCGGCCCAACGTTTCGGAACATCGGTGTACCCGTCTTCGCGAAAGCGGTCTGCCAGTCGGCGGATTGCATCGGCGCGGTATACGGTCAGGAAAAGGTCACCTAGCGAGGTCGTGCCGTCGACGAGTCCCTGGTTCTGGAGTGCATGCCACAGGCCGGTTGGTAGATCCTCACGCAGTGTGTCGTCCCCGAAGTAGATCTCAAGCCGAGCACTGTCAGTCGTAACTGCACGTGCTTGTGCGCGCTGCAGCTCAAGCTTCTGGTCGATTCCCGCCTGAAGCGCCTTCTCAAGTTCGGCATTTGTCAGATTCAGGCCGAACGCCTCATTCACGATTCGAGCAACTCGGGAATCATCGAAATCTGCTCGAACCGTGAGGGTTACGCCATCGAGATGCCAGTCCAAGGCCTGCTCCTCCGCGCCGTCCTCGGTGGATACGAGCTTTGCAATGGTCAGTGCTGTTACTACTGAAGCATTCTCGATGCGATCCCGAGCCAGAGTCGTGCGGAGGCCCGTAAACCGGTCGAGTACTGCGTCATTTCCCTTCACACCGTCGATCTCGATGGAGAACGAAAAGCTGTCTTCGAATCGGCGACAGCCGACCTCGTGCACCAAATGCTCTGCCTGCTCCTCCGTGGCGAACAGGAAGTGCTTGCCACGCTGGGAGAGGAATCTTTCTTGTTCCTCGGTGGTGGCCACGAACACGGACTCCGGCGGCGTCGGTTCGATGTTGCGTCCCACAAGAGCTGGAATCGAGCTAGGCCGCTTGCCCTGATACGCACGGGTTCCTGCCGCGATGACAAATTCGGCAAGTCTGGCCATCGAGACATTTCCGCTGAACTGGCGGGCTTCGAGAGCCTCCTGGAGCACTCCTACGGGAACGTCCTCGATCGACTGCGGCAACGACAGGGCATCCGCCACGGCCCTGGCGCCTTTGAACTGCGGAAGCAGTGTGCCGTACTCGACCAGTATCGGGGAGACGACACCCAATGGAGGGCGCGACCCCCACGTAGAGCTCACGACACCTGCGTGCAGGACTGCCCATCGAGCTGGCGAGTCGACCGTATAGGTCCGACTGGTGTCGAGATCCTCGCAGGTCCACACGCCGTCGGTCGCAGCAGCGAGCAATCGGACAGTCATGGCCTCCCGCAGCTTGGTGGCTGCTCCGACGTCCTTCATCGCCAGCAGGACCGAGAAAGGCCCCGCGCCCTGGCCTCGATCGAACTCGATTCGCACAGTTGGGCTCTCGTGGGGACCACGATCCTGGTTGACGAGATTCAGCACGAACTCGTGGTACTCGTCGAAACGGAGTTCATCCTCGATCGGATACTCGGCGACGACCTCCGCGACAGCTCCGGCAGCGTGAGCCACTGCAGGAACGCATCGACGCCGGTCGAGCTGCCGATCGGGTGCAAGCTCGCCGAGCCCATCGAAGTCCAACACTCGATGTGGCAACGACCAGCCGCCATCTAGAGTGGGTACCTTCAGAACGCCTCGGGTGTCCCGCTCGACAATCTTCCGCGCTGCCGCTTCGGTGACGTCCAAGGCAGCCTCCCAAAAGTCGACGTGCGCACTGTCGTCGGACTGTGGAGACAAGCTGTTCAGCCGGGCCCGCAGGATGGCGAGCGGGTCGAGGTTGCGGAATTTTGCCGCGCGGAGTCGGTCTTCTACACCATGGATGCCGAGAAATCGCGGGTCGACGAATACCCCGCCGTCCATGTCGATGCCGTCCACCCGGTGTAGGAAAACGGACTTGTAGTCGTCGAGCGACCGCGGTCCGCCACTCGTCGGGACAACCTTCGCGGATCTGATGCTGGGGATCTTCGGGTTCTGCAACACGAAGTCGAGTGCCTTTGCGGCAGATTCGACGTCCGGACCGTCGGCCCACTCACGCAGCCAGGTCAGGATACCGCGTTTTGCCATCGAGTTCCGGGCGGCGGCTACATCGGACCGCTGCCCGTCCGAGAACTGTGGCGAATAGGCATTTACGTAGATATCACGCAGTCGCGTGAGACGCGCCGCACTCGCGTAGCACCGCCAATGCGGCACGTCCGCAAGCGTATTCGGCGACTCAATCCAGCCTTTGATGTCTTCTACGGACGCACCGCCACGATCACCAGGCGCGACAACACACTCGAAGTCGAGTGGGCGCAAGTCCTTGGCGTAGCAGAACTTACTGTCAGAGTTCGGCACAATATTTGCATTCGCGATGAGCCATGGAATTTGATTGGTCAGCATCCGGTCACCGAATGACCGCAGCTCTCGACCACGGGCCGGCAGATAGTCTAGATGAGCAGCCGGATCACTTACTGAAGTCACCTTTGGCAGCATCTCGACAAACATCCCAGCCAAGGTCGAAAGAATCTCGCGGTTGTAGTCGTTTTCCTGCAGATTCGTGCGATCGTTATTGACACTCCATGGCGCATTGAAGAGACCTGAAGCCGTTGTCTCATCCGCCAGTGGGAAGTAGGACCAGAATTGCCCGACCTTCCGCTCAGACTGCCGTGCGGGCATCGCAACGGTAACCTTGACCTGTTTCCTGGAGACTGCTTCGCCCACCATTGATCGAGCCGGGGCAGAGGGCGCATGCATACGATGTTGCACCACCCAGTCCACGGCACGATCACCCTTTTCGATCCGCACGCGCCCGTTACCGAGGTCGACCGACCTGTGGATCATCGAGAATTCACTATCGTTAGAGATGATCCGGAGACGTATCTCCCGAACATCCTCGACGAACAGCAAGAACTCGGAACGGAATTCTCGAATCTCCTTCGCCAAGCTTTCCATTCGAGTCAGACTCGGCAGTCTGACGATTGTTGTAGCCCAAGTCGAAAAATCAGCAAGCACTGAATCATTCATAAACGCGACATCAGCGTCCACCCTGGTCGCGGTCCGAAGAATCGGCAGCCTGGGGGCGTTCGGATTAACCACCGCAAGCCTGCGCCGAGCCTCCTCTGAATTAAACTCGAACGATACAGACCGGCTGAACACCTGAGGGGTGGCCGTCACGGCAAGGACGGATTTGAATCCAAGGCCGAAGCGACCGATTTCGTCACCATGCTTTGCGCTCAGATGGGCATGAGCGATTGCCGTCAAGCCTTCGACCGTAAAGGGGCGACCGCCATTCGCGCAATACAGGATACCTCGATTCTCATCGAGGGTAATGTCGATTCGACCGGAACCTGTTGCGACGCCCCCAGTTCCGCGCACAGCATCTGCAGCATTCTGGACCAGCTCTAACAGCGTGCGACTCGAGTATCCGCCAGATCGGATGGAGTCCTCATGATTCGCATGTTCATCGACGAGGTTGCGATTGGCCTCGTACGAGCCGATAGCACTTTCGAACAGAATGTCAACCTCTCGGGCGAGCGGTCCGTTCGAGGTCCATTCAAGCGAATGTTCTACACCCACGATGTAGACACCCCCCAAGGCAGCCAGCTAGAACACGGCACAGCCAACACCTGTATTCAACTCCTAAGGATTGAGTCGGCCGCCACCATACTTTTCTCCCACCTAGGGCGACCTGCCGTGAATTCTAAGCACATCCAACCGAATCTGTCCAGCGTCGAGCTGACATCGAGAAACCGAGCGTCCAGTCGGTATGTTTTGAACGCATGACTCGAACCGAGTGCGGCGAGCCGACAAATCGAATCAATCGCCGATCGTCGCGATCCGACAAACCCGAATGGCTATGCAGCGTTCATTTACCTTCTACCGATCACGACACAACAGAGAAACGGCAAGTGCGACAAATGGGTAATGACGATAGAGTTTTCTTCCCTGACATTCAGGAGCCCATCATGGATGACACGAATACGTATTTCCGAGAATAGTGCCGAAATGCTGTTCCCATTTCAGAGACGCGTATAACAAACGTTCTTCGGCGGTCCCGTAGGCGACGGTCCCGCTCCGGACTAGGCCACGACTTTTGCCGTTCTCGGCCTGCCACGGTTGCACACCATATTCGACCCACGCCCACGGCACGGTGCCATGCGTGATCTTCAGGTGGCCGCGCCCAGAAGTCGTGAGCTCCAGTGTGTAACACCGTACTCCGGCGGAGGTGGGATCAAGCTTGCGGCGATCAGCCTGTCCCCGTCCACTGTCCGTGGCTGACCCGAGCGGGTCTCGTCGTACACGCCATCAATCCCGCGAACGTGGTGGCGATCTCGCCAGTTGATCACTGTTTGACGTGACATCGAGAACCTACGGGTAATCTCGGCGTGAACCACGCATCGGCAGCCAACACGATGAAGCCTGGGCCCGCAGCACGAGTCCAGGCTTCATCGTCGACATCCGAATCCAACCCTGCAGAATCTCTCGGTCGCCGTCACGCAACACCAGAGGGGCAGCTCGCATGTCAGGGATTCAATCAGATGCATTGCCCAACAACTTTCGAATCAACGCACTAGAACGGGCCGGCCTCGATCAACTGACGCTGATCGACGACAGGCTGGACTCCCCGTCTCGGCGCGACGGCAACAGTCGTTTGGTGGGTCACCCCCAGTCAACCGACAGCTTGACCATCCCCGACGCGGGGTAGACGGCTGAGTCCACGTTGGATGCCCGATCATCGTGGATAGAATGTGCCGATCATGTCTGACCTTTCTTCTCCTCCCAGCTCGTCCGAGTACCACATGGTGGACCTGTTCGCGGGCCCCGGCGGGCTCGACGTTGCCGCGCGATGGCTCGGGGTCGACTCGGTCGGCATTGAGTGGGATGGGGATGCTTGTGCGACCCGTGCAGCAGCCGGGCTAGCCACCATCAGGGGCGATGTAGCGGAGTATTCCGTGAAGGACATCGAGCCCTCTGCTCCGTTCCGGATCCTCTCCGGGGGGCCGCCATGCCAGACATACACCGTTGCAGGCAACGGCGTCGGCCGTGAGTCGATCGGCACGCTCATCAAGCTGGTTGAAGAGATGATCGAGCAGGAGAACATCGACGAAGCGCTGTGGCAGCTGAAAGAGGACACGGGCGACGAGCGGACCGGCCTGGTGCTCCAGCCGCTGCGGTGGGCGTTGGAGGCGTACATCGCGGACCGCCCGTTCGACGCGATCGTGCTCGAACAGGTACCGCAGGTGCTGCCGGTCTGGCAGGCAGTGGCCGACGCGTTACGCGCACTGAAATATAGTGTGGCAGTTGGTGTACTGCACACCGAGGAGTTCGGCGTCCCACAGACACGTCGTCGCGCGATCCTGATCGCGCGACGCTCAGGCGAAGCGTTTCTTCCGGAGTCCACGCACCATCGCTATCGGAAAGGTACGGCGCGGGGAGTCGGTGACCCAGCGAAGCTGCCGTGGCGAACGATGGGAGAATCGCTAGGCCGCCGTGGCCGTTTCGAGGTGGTGTCGAACTATGGCACTGGGGGTGACCCGGCCGCTCGGGGACGCAGGCGGTTTGATCAGCCTGCTGCCACAGTCACAGGCAAGATCTCTCGGAATCGGCTGGTGTTTCCCGGCTCCAATCAGAACTTGGACAAGCCGCGGTTCGAGAACTTCGAATCCGGCATGCTGCAGACCTTCCCCAACAACTACCAATGGAGCGGTCGAGCAATCGCCCAGCAGATCGGGAATGCCATCCCGCCCCGGCTAGCGGCCCACGTCCTTGCGGCGGCGCTGGGCAAGCGTGTCGATCCCACCGATCTCGACCACGCTGTCGCCGCGAAATGGGGCAACGACAGTAGCGGTATCGTCCCGCTGTTGGAGCTGAGTGCGGAGTGATCGCTCTCGGTTGAGCGGGCGAAGGCGACGCCCTCTCAGTGCGGATGCCTCATAAGGCGGCCGGGCGTAACACCACAGTGGTGCGCGCCCAGCCGAGCGTTCACATTCGTTGTGGTGCAGCGATCACCAGCTGCCCCAACCCGTGTTCGATAGTGCGAGAAGCTAACTGGTGCAGTTTGATTCGAGTCGATCAGATCGGCTCGTCGGCCGCTACGACGCCGATGTTGCTAGTCGCCCCTCCGGAAGTGATCATTCCGCCTACATCCCAGAACGTGGCAACTTCGGCAACCGGCGGATTGACATAGCCGATTAGTTCCCGCAGCCACCGGAGTACTGCGATCTCGACGAACGTCGCGCTCGGGCTGTCGAACGACTGGTTGATCATGTTCTGCTGAGTCAGTACCGCCAGAACACTGCCCGTCAGTGCAAAGTGATCATCGCCGGTGTCGCCGAATCCCATGAATCTCGGCGAAGCTTCGTTCTTGCAGAGCGGCAGTACTCGATCGACAAAATCGGCCAGGACCTCCTCTGCTGTCATGGAGTACATCGGCAGGTCGGTGACGAGCGAATCGCGGATCTCCTGCGCGGTGGCACGTCGGCCGAAGATCTCCGGCCGCGCTTTGAACCGCAAGCCGAGATTCACGGCGCGATGAAGTAGCCCGCTGTGGTGGTCGACCTGCGGGAGCGTGCGCGCATATTGTCGATGTCTTCATCGAAGCCTGCCTTCCGTGTGGTGCATATCCGGTCGCTACTACGTTCCAAGAGGAAGTCCGTTATGGGCAGACACGCGACCGCTACGGAACCACTACCTGCCGCAGTAGTCGACGACGTGGCACTGCGCGGAAGGTGCAGCGCGGCCGGCCAACCGCGCACGGGCAGCTGGCAGTTCGGGCGATGTCAACGGGAATAGGTCCTTGAACATCGTCGGTGGAACGTCGGTTCACATGTATCTGTGTTGTTGTTTTCGTTGCTGTGCACAGATATTCGCGAAGTGGTGGTCGGAGGCGGGGCGAGGCGGCATTCTCGGAGGTTGAGATCCACTCGTTGTTCAGGAGCCACATGACTGTCCGAAGTGACCGTGAGGGTGGTGTGCCTGAGACGCTGCCTGCGTTACAGAGTTTGCCCGCCGATGAAGCCAGGGATTTGTTCGAGTTGATGCGGGCGGCGGTGACGTTCGAGGCTGCGGCGCTGGACAAGTCGATCGACTCGATGATCGGGGCGTTGCCTCGGCCGTTGCGTGCGGTGACGAAGAAGATCATGTTCGGCGGCAGATGACTGATTTGACTACGCGGGCGCAGTTGATTCTGCTGGCTCGCACGCTGCATGTTCATCCTCAGCGGGTGCAGCATCTGCGGTATCTGGGGGCCGATCGGCTGCATGAGTTGCAGCAGCAGATATCCGGGGTGTTGTTCGATCAGCACACCGAGACGTTTCGGCGGATCAGTGCGTTGGTGCCGTTCATACCGTTGTCTATCTCGATTCCGTTGGTGCAGAGGCTGGTTCCGCCGATGACTACCGGGCGGGCGGCGGGGTCTGTCGGGGTGGAGCATCCGGTCAAGGCTGCTGAGACGTTGATGATGCTCGATCCGAGGTATGCGGCGGACTGTGCGCCGTATCTGGATCCGCGGGCCATCGAGCAGCTGTCGGATGTGGCGCCGCCTGGGCCGATCGTCGAGATCGTGAACGAGCTGCTGCGGCGGTGTGATTATGTGACTGCTGGGCCCTTCTTGTCGTGTGCCACACCGGAGTTGATCGCGGCTGTGGAGGCGGGTGTTCCTGACGATGCGGGGCTGATCCACTCTGCTGCCTACTCCTATGACGTCGACATCCTCAGCTCCGTGATCCGGCAGTTGCTCGATGGTCCGCATCGGCGGGTTCCGCGGATGGTGCATGCGGTGATGTCAGGCCGCCCTGCGCTGCAACATGCTGCGCTGTCGGTGTTTTCGCGGTGTGCGCCGGATGTGATCTGCCGGGTGGGCGATGTGCTGTTCGGCAATGCGCGGCCTGTCGAGGTGGCCAACCTGGTCAGGAATGCGATCGGGGTGGGGGCGGTGCCTGAACTTCTCACGCTGGCTGGGCAGCTCACGCCGGTCGCGCTGTGGACGCTGGTCGGCAATCCGGTGTTCGACGATCCGGGGGTGGGAGTCGGGCTGGTCGCGCCGCTGGACAGCCGCAGTGACTCGGGTAGTTGGCGTGGGCTGTTCACGTTGATCTCGCGCATGGACGAGCGTGTGCGGAGCGTGGTCGGTTACGCGCTGGCCGCGCTGTCGGATTCCACGGTGGCGGAGCTTCCTGCCCGGGCCACGGAAACCCATTGCTGGCCCGCGTTGCTCGACTTGGTTGCCGTCGCCGGACCCGACGCGCAGGCTCGGTTCGGCGCCGTGTGGTCGGGGCTCGGGCCCGAGCGGCGGGCGCACCTGCACCGGTGCATTACCGAGCATCACTACGACACCCGGCTGGCCGAGATCACGGCGTTGGTGGCCCCGGTCGCGGTCGACCAGTTGTTCTTCCAGCGGCGGCGGATGCAGCGGTATCGGCACGGATAGTCCGGAGTAGACGTAGCGCCGGACTACGCCGGAAGTTCCGATGGCTGTGGTAGGGAGCCATCGGATGCGCTGTCACCGACGTGCCCACCCGGCGGCAGCCACGCCTTGTTGCCAGGTGGCAGCTCACCGCTGCGTACACCGAGATCGCCCCTGGCGCATTCGTAGAACTCGTTGCGCAGGCGGCCCATCTCCTCGTACTTGCGGACGTACTCGTCGTGGGCCATGTCGGCGCCCATCGCCACATAGCCGAGTTCCCACGCGGCCTTGTTCCAGCGACGGGCCGCCGCGACCGCCTCGGGCGAGCCGAGCAGCAGAACGATCTCCCACTTCAGCGACTTCTCCGAATCGGCGTCCACCAGTGCACGCAGGCCCTCCTCGAGGTCGATCGGCTGGCCGGCATTCGGGAAACCGCGGGCGGCCGACAATCGCATCGAGATCAAGGCGTACTGCTTGAGTGCGTGGGCGAATTCATTGTACGCGACCAGTCTGCGGTCATCCCACTTGCTCTGCTCCGCACGGCGCCATCGTGACCGTTCCGTCCACGTTGTCAGAACGAAAGTCGTACCGCCGCCGAGCAGGACGCCGGCCATCGTGAGTACTTGCTGCACAACGGGATTCACTCCTCCATGATGGCGACTGTGTCGAGGCGGCGCTACGCAATCGGCGATGACCTAGCTAGCGTGTGCGGGGTGTCAGCTGTTCTTCCGACGGCGCCGGTTTCAGCGGCACCGTCGCGGAGTGTTCTTATGACTTCGTCATCTGCCAGGTCAGTCGTGTATTCGGCTGCGGCGGGGGTAACTGAGTATCGGCGGCGGGGCCACTCGCGGTGTTCACGATGCGCGGTTGGCGATGTGCGGCAGCCTGGTGGATCTGGTCAGAGTGGGCCGACCGGGACTACGCGAGGAGGACCAGATGTACAGGGTTGCGGATCAGCGGCCGGCTAGCGGGGGGACGGCGGTTGCGGCTGCGGTTCTTGCGCTGCTCGGGGGGATTGTCGGGGTGGTCGGGGTTGTTTTCGGGGTGGTGGCGACCGTGAACAGTGAGCGTGGGGTGTTCGCGTGGGGGTTGGTTCCTGGGTGGATGTCGGTGGTGTCGATGGTGACATTGGTGGTCGACTCGCTGGCGGGGGTGTTGTTGCTGGCGGGGGCGATTCTGGTGTTCCGGCGGCGGGGGGGCGGGGCCGACGTTGGTGGTGCTGGGGTGTGTGGGGGTGCTGGCCTCGTATGTGGTGACGGTGATCTCGACTGTTGTCCAGTTGCTGCACTACGGCATTCCGGTCGGGCGGCATCTGGATGCGGTGTTCGGGCAATCGGCCTTCTACGGGCTCGAGTCTGTGGGGATCGACGTGCCGTGGGGGTTGTCGATGCTGGTGCTGGTGTTTCCGGTGGTGACATTCGTGCTCGCCGTGCTGCCGTCGACGCGGCGGTGGTGCAAGGGAGCGGCCGGGCAGGTCGGTGGGCGACCCGTCGGCGCCTGGGCACCCGGTGCGCAAATGCCGGGTGTGCAGCCATACGGCACGCGGCCGCCGGTCGGGCACCATCCCGGAGTTACGCCAGCCCCTGCGCAGCATCCGGGTGCCGCACCCATGCCCGGCGGACACTATCCCGGTCTCGCGCCCACACCTGGCGCGGTGGCCGCACCGAGCGCACAACACCCCGCTGTTGCACCCATACCCGGCGCACAGCCCGCACCCGCCCTTGGCGCACAGTCCCCTGGTGCCGCACCCATCCAAGGCGCGTCACATCCGGGTTTCCCACAGCCGAGTCATGCAGCGCCACAGGGGCAACAGCTCGCGATCGGTCAGCCGCCGCAGTACCGACCTCAGGGTGGATATCGCCCCTGACAACAGAGTTCGATCGTTGAATCCGGCACTACCAAGGGTCTGTTCGACCAGACGTCCACCGCCTCTGTTATGAACGAAGTGCGATGAATCTTCACCAACTCCGCTACGCGGACCCCGGGAAATGGCAAGCGGCGGCGGATGATCTGCTGGCGGCGGCGAAGGACTGCGAGGAGGCCGTAGCCGAGATCCATGCCAACGGCACCCAACGCCTCGAGGAATCCTGGCCGGACTATCTCGGCGAGATCGTACGTAGCAGGGTCGTCGGTGTGACAGGCAAGCTCGAGGAGATCGCGGTCCTGCTGCGGGGTGCAGTGACCGCCCTCGACACGTTGGAAGACGCGGCGCGGATCGCGCAATCGCAAGCGAGCTCAGCGATCTCGGCCGGAACGATCGCGGGATTGCAGCTCGAAGGTGACGCGTTCGTTGTTCCCGCGGGCCACCACGATCCCGATACCGCCGAGGCCGACCGTGACCGCTGCAATACGCTGATCAAGGACGCGGTCGACGCCGCGACGCGTGCCGACGAGGAGATCTCGGGCGCGCTACGCAAGCTGGCGATCAGTGTGGACAGCAGCTCGCTCGAGGAAGCGATCAAGCAGCAGTCGGCCGCGGTGACGGACGCACTCGACGCGATCCGCGAGACACTGCCTCAAGGGCAGTCGCCGGAGGTTGTTGCGCAGTGGTGGAATTCGCTGTCAGTCGAACGGCGCCAGGATCTGATGCTCGCGGTGCCCGTCGAGTTGCACGACCTCGGCGGGATACCGGACAGCGTCAAGAAGGAGCTCGAAGGATCGAATGGCTACAACGCCGTGAAGGCCGTCGAATTCGCTCGCACGCACGCGAACGACACCTCGATCGACGTGTTCGAGAACAACTGTGCGAACTTCGTCTCGACCACCATGTCGGCGGCCGGACTGGACTCGAAGGGGACGTTCACCACCGACGACGACGGCTGGAATCGCAGCCGCACCGCCGGGATCGACTTCGACCCGCCTGGTCCGGGTTCACTGCAGGGCATGAGCTACACCGATACCTGGTACAACGCCGAGGCACAGAAGAAGTTCTTCCTGGACAACGGCGCGCAGGATGTCGGGGTGTCCGGTGCGAAACCAGGCGATGTGATCTATTGGGAGCACACCCAGAACGTGGGCGACTACCAGCCGGGCGAAGCACACCACACCGCGATAGTCACCGGTGTCCTGCCGAATGGCGATGTCCTCTATTCGCAGCACACAACCAATGGGAAAGACTTCAGCCTCACCGATCGGGTCGGATTCTCCAACCAGGACGGCGGCACCCAGAATGTGCGCATCATCCGACCCAAGGAGACCTGGTAGTGAAACGCGGACCGTTGGTCATCGCAGGTGCCGCGGCGGCGGCTTTCTGCGGTGCGGTAGTCGCACTGGTAGCCGCGGACGACCTGCTGGACGACCGGAAGCGCGAGCTGCTCGCGACTCGATGCGCACAGTCGATCGATGTCCCCGGTGCAGCAGTGCTCCTGAATTCTCTGGGTGCCGCGCTGCTCATCGGCACGGCGGTACTGCTGGTAGCGCTGATCGTTTCGTTGGCGCGCACCGCATCCAGGTGGAAGGCGGCGCCGATTCTCGTTGCGGGCATCGTACTCGTGGCGGTCGGTCTGTACGCGGCGCTGGTGACGTTGGCGACGGTGTCGCCCGGCACCACCGAGCCCAGTTCACCCGATTACCATCCCTGCGCAGCACGGATCTGAGAGGAAAGCACATGGGCGACATCTGCATCGATCCCGCGTCCGCCACCCAGGCGGGAAATGCGATATCGACGAACAGCAGCGAGTCCCGGGCTCGGGTTGAGGCGCAGTTCGACGAAATCGCCCCTGCCTCCCAGGCGAACGATGGCTGGAAGACCGGGCCAGCCCTGGTCGACCTGGCGTATATGCGGAAGAGGGATATTCTCGCGAGCCTCGACGAACTGGAGAGCATCGGCCAGAAGATCGTTCAGGTCGTCACAGCGCGGGTCGCGGTGGACGAGAGCTACGCCACCAGCCTCGATCGGGTCGGCAAGGCCGTCGATGTGATGTCGGAATGAGAAGCAGGGGCTGCTAGGCGCGTGATGTCGCCGCACTGAAGCGCGTTCCCCACTCCGCCAGTCGCGCAACAAGTTCCGGTGGGCCGAGGACCTGGAAGCCGGCTTCTACCTTGCCCAGCAACAGGATCGGCCAGTCGAGGTTGTCGACGGTCATCTCGATGTGGGAGCGGTCGTTGGGGAGGGCGGTGATGATGCACCAGCGGCCGACGCGGGTGTGGACATCGAGGGCGGGGGCTTCGATTTCGGCCGTGACGGTGTAACCCGTTCGGCGGGTGCCTATTCCGTCGCGGACGAAGGTTGCGGCGTCGGGGGAAGGGAGTTCGCGGGGGCGGAAGCGGATTCCGGTGGTGTGGGAGTCGGTGAGGCGGTCTACGCGGAAGGTGCGCCAGTCGTGGCGGGTGAGGTCGTAGGCGACCAGGTACCAGCGGCGGCCTAGGGAGACCAGGCGGTGGGGTTCTACCTCGCGGGGGCTGGTGCGGCCGTCGGCGGCGGTGTAGGTGAAGGTGAGGCGTTCCTCGCCGCGGCAGGTCATGGCCAGGTCGGTGAGGACGGCGGGGTCGACGTCGGAGAGGGGGACGGCGTTCCAGCCGGTGGAGACGGTCATCGCGCGTAAGGCGTCGACGCGGCGGCGCAGGCGGGTGGGCAGGACGGTGACGAGTTTGGCCAGGGCGCGGAGGGACGGTTCGGCCAGGCCGTCGCCCGCGCCCTGGGAACCCGCTTGCAGGCAGACGGTGATGGCGACGGCTTCGTCGTCGTCGAGGACCAGGGGTGGGAGGGCGGCGCCGGCGGCGAGCTGGTAGCCGCCGTCGACGCCGGGGCGGGCCTCCACGGGGTAGCCGAGTTCACGCAGCCGGTCGATGTCGCGGCGCAGGGTGCGCGCCGAAACACCGAGGCGCTCGGACAGTTCGGTGCCCGGCCAGTAGCGATGCGTCTGCAGCAGCGACAGCAGACGGAGGGTGCGTGCGCTCGTGTCGGCCATGTTTTCGATTATGTCCGCAATTGCGGACAGAAACTGGCCGCAATGGGTTCTACCGTGGATTTCACACCGACAACGAAGGGAATCCGCTCATGACCACGCCTACTCTCCTCGACGCCGAGCGCACCGATCTGCTGGAGATGCTCGCCAAGCACCGGTACTTCCTTCGCCACACCACCCGCGACCTGACCGACGAGCAGGCCGGAACGCGGACCACCGCCAGCGCGCTGTGCCTGGGCGGGCTGATCAAGCATGTGTCGGCGACGGAAGCGAACTGGGCGAAGTTCATCGTCGACGGGCCCGAAGAAGGCCCCGATTTCGAGTCGATGAGCGAGGAGGAGATCGCCGCGTGGGACGACATATTCCGGCTGCTGCCTGGTGAGACGCTGGCCGGCGTGCTCGCCGAATACGAGCAGGTCGCGGCACGGACCGACGAGCTGGTGCGCACGCTCCCCGACCTGAATGTGACTCAGCCGCTGCCGAAGGCGCCCTGGTTCGAGCCCGGCGGACGCTGGAGCGCCCGCCGGGTCTTCATGCACATCATGACCGAGACCGCGCAGCACTCCGGCCACGCCGACATCATTCGGGAATCGCTGGATGGAGCGAAGTCGATGGGCTGAGCTCGGCGTGGATGGCCTTGGCCGCCGCGCGATGGTGCGCGGCGGCGTCCGGGTCGGTCGGCTCGAGTACCTCGGCGATGCCCTGGTGCGCCAGTGCTTCTTCGAGGCGGTAGCCGAGTTTCGGTGCCAGCTCCAGGGTTTGGCGGTGCAGGCGCAGCGCTTCGTCGGGAAGTCCGGCCAGACGGCAGGTTTCGGCGTAGCCGTGGAGGAAGTGGATCTTCCAGTGTTCCTCGAACAGGGAGTCGAGCAGGGCGAATGCCTCGCGGTGGCTGGCGAGGGCTTCGTCGTAGCGGCCCATCCGGCGCAGTGCGACGCCCTGACAGTTCAGGCACCAGGCTTCGTTGTGTTTGTGGCCGTCCGCGCGCGCCAGCGCCAGCGCGGTGTTCAGGTGTTCGAGCGCTTCGTCCGGTTCGTCGGTGGCGATGGCGACGCCGAGGGTGATCTGGGCCTGGAGCGACGGCGGCCACGACGGGTCGTCGACGGGGATGTCGAGGGCTTCGCGGGCGAGCTGCGCGGCCTGCTCACGGTGGCCCAGTCGCAGCATGGCCCAGGCTTCGCTGGCGATGGCGTCGGCGGCGCTCATCGGGCAGCCGCTGGTCGCGTAGAGGTCGCGGGCCTGGCGGAACAGTTCGAGCGGTTCCTCGGTATCGCCTTCGTCCCAGCGCAAGTGGGCGCAGCGCATGGTCAGTTCGGCGCGCGGCAGTGGGTCGCCCGCCGCCGCGATGAGCGGTGCCGCCGCGGCGTAGGCGGCGGCCGCCTCGGCCATGCGGCCCGCGTTGTAGCGGGCGAAACCCAGGTCGCTGTGCGCTTCGGCGAGCTGGCGCGGGTCACCCAGATGCTCGGCGGCCGTCAGGGACTGTTCGAACAGGGCGTTGAGATGCGTTGTGCCGCAACGGCGGGCGAAGAAGGCGCGCAGGAAGCGCGGCAGCTCGCAGACATGGACGTTCGCGCCGACCTCGACCGCCGCGTAGAACACCGCCATCAGGTTGGTGTACTCGCTGACGAACCAGAAGAACGCGGGGTCGCGGCCGGGGAAGTGAGGTAGCTCCGCGGGTGGCGAGCCCGCCGACACGGGGCGGGTCGGCGACAGGAACGGCATCGCGGCGTCGGCGGCGGCCGCGGTGTGCACGTAGTAGTCGAGGATCCGGTGCAGGGCGCGGTGGCGGTCGGCGTCGGTGTCGTGTTCGAAGGTGGCGTCGCGGGCGTGCCGGCGGACCAGGTCGTGGAGCCGGTAGCGGCCCTCGGCGGGCTGCTGGACCAGGTGGGCGTCGAGCAGGTCCTCGAGCATCGTGCGCGCGCTGCGCAGCGGCACGTCGGCCACCGCCGCGGCGACATAGTCGGTGAAGGTGGATCCGGGGATCAGGCCGAGCAGCCGGAACAGGCGGCGCTGATCGCGGTTGAGCTGGCGCACCGACATGCCGAAGGCGGTGTCGAACTCGGTAGCCCCCTCGGCCATTCGCTCCACCAGGATGCCGACCGACCAGCCCGGCCGGTGCCGCAGCCGGGCCGCGGCCAGGCGCAGGGCCAGCGGCAGATTGCCGCACAGCCGCAGCACCTCGGCGGCCTGCTCGGGTTCCCGCGCGAGCCTGCCGTCGGGTCCACGCGCATCGCCGCTGGCCCTGACCAGTAGCTCCGCGCTCTCCTCCGGCGTGAGCACATCGAGGGTCACCGGCGGCACCTCGTCGAGCTCGAGCAGCCGATTTCGGCTGGTGATGATGGCGACCGACTCGCCAGCGCCCGGCAGCAGATGACTGACCTGCGCGGCGTCGGCGACATTGTCGAGGACGACCACCGCGCGCAGCCGGGCCAGCTCCGACCGCCAGCACGCCGCCCGCAGTTCGACCCCGCCGTCCTGCGGGACCTTCTCCGACGGCACCTGCAGCGCGGCCAGCAGGGCGCGGATCGCGGCGTCGGGGTCGAGCGGCTGGCGGCCGTCGGTGAAACCGTGCAGGTCGAGATAGAGCTGGGCGTCGGGGTATTCGGCGGTCAGCTGGTGCGCGGCGTGCACGGCCAGCGACGTCTTGCCGACACCGGCCATGCCGTCGATCGCGACCACCCGGTCGGACCGGACGGCGGCGAGGACGTCGGCCAGTGCCTGGTCGCGGCCGGTGAAGTCGGGGACGTCGCGGGGCAGGTCGTTGCGCGGCGGCGGTGGGGCGTCGGCGGGCGGGCTCGGCGGGGCGACCTGGCGGCTGGTCTTCGGCGGCGCGGGCAGCGGGTTGTTGGCGCGCTCCCACAGCGGGCGCAGCGGGCGCGGGTCGCGCTTGACCAGGCGGCACAGTTCCAGCACGGCGGGCCACGGCGGCACCGTCTGTCCGCTGAGGTAGCGCGACAGCGACGACGAGCTCAAGCCCGTATCGCGAGCCAGCGCGCGCACGCCGCGCCCGGACAGCTCCTGGATCAGGCGCAGGCGCGCGGCCAGTTCGTCCTGTGGGTAGGCCCTTGCCGTCTGCTGTTGCACAACCACCGTTTCCCGCTGTCGTTGTCCCGGCCCGGATCAGGAAGTTTCCCGATGACAATCGGGAGGTCAGGACCGTTTTCCACTGTCCCACAGTGTCCCACAGCCATCGTGTTCCGGCGCACGACGGGCTGTTATTGGGTCACACCGCAAGCAGCGGAGAACAACGGGAAACAAGGAGAACATCATGCAGTCTCGGATGCAGAACCCGGCCATGGTCCTCACCGACGCGATGGGCCCGATCCAGCAGGTGCTCAAGGCCGTGCAGACCGGCGGCGTCGACGGCGAGATCCTGGAGCTGGTGCACCTGCGGGTCAGCCAGATCAACAACTGCAGCTCCTGCGTCGACGCAGGCACCAAGACCGCCCGCAAAGCCGGTGTCAGCGAGGAGCGGCTGGCCACGGTCGTGGCCTGGCGTGAGACCCCGTACTTCACCGACGAGGAGCGCGCCGCACTCGAACTGGCCGAGGCGGCGACCCGCCTGGCCGACCGTTCCAACGCCGTCACCGACGAGATCTGGGACGCGGCCGCCAGCTACTTCGACGAGAAGCAGCTCGCCTCGATCGTGCTGATGATCGGCGTCACCAACATGTTCAACCGGCTCAACGCCACCACCCGCCAGATCGCCGGCGCCTGGGGCTGAGCCCCGCACATCCCGACCAACCGATAGGACCTTCCGATGACCACGAACCAGCAGTCCGGCAAGAAGAGCTCGCACGGGGGATTCTCCCGGTGGATGCAGCACAGGATGAACGCCAGGATGAACCGCAAGATCCGCGGCGGCAACGGCACCTTCATGGGTATGGACGTGCTGATCCTCAACACCGTCGGGCGCCGCAGCGGCGAGCCGAGGCAGACCCCGATCTCGTGGTTCGCCGACGGCGACGGGTCCTGGCTGCTCGTGGCGTCGGGTGGAAAGAACGGACACCCCGACTGGCACCTCAACCTCATGGGACATCCCGAGCAGGCGAGCATCGAACTTCCCGGTGAGGCCGCTCTGCCGGTCGCTCCGCGGGTGCTCACCGGCGCGGAGCGGGCCAAGGCCTGGGAATCGATCACCGCCGCGCAGCCGCGGTACGGGAAGTACCAGGCCAAGAGCGACCACGAGTACGCGGTGGTGCGGCTCAGCCCGCGATGATCCGCGCGCGGCGCACCGGGTGGTTCGCCACCCGGTGCCGGGCCATGTCAATCTGCCGGCGCACGGCGGTGGGCCACGGTGACGCCGTCAGGCAGGGAGCAGGCGACCGATCACCACGGCGAGCTGGGCGACGTTTCGGCACTCGTGCATGGTGACGACTTCGGCATAGGTCGAGGCCGCTGAATCGCCGGTGTTCCACGATCGCGACGGCTCGGGATTGAGCCAGTAGACGGCCTTGGCTCGTTCGGTCATCGCTTCCAGCGCAGCCAGATTCGGGTCGGTGCGGTTGGTGCGGGCGTCACCGAGGATCAGCACGCAGGTGCGCGGACCGAGGGCGTCGAGGTAGTGGTCGACGAAACCCTGGAGCGCCTCGCCGTAGTTGCTGGAACCGAAGCGCGCCACGCCCGCCTCGCGGACGATGTTCTGCGCGAACCCGGCCGGCGGCGGTTCGCCCGGGGAGAAGTAGTCGGTGATCTCGGCGCAGGTGTCGACGAAACCGAAGCTGCGGACCTTGCTGAACTGGTCTTGCAGGGCCTGCACCAGTTGCAGGGTGAACTCGGCGAAACCTGTCACCGAGCCCGAGACATCAGCCAGCACAACCAGATCCGGCCGACCGTGGCGGCGGGCACGCAGCACGGGATCGATCGGGACGCCACCGGTAGCCATCGAGCGACGCAGGGTGCGGCGCAGGTCGATCTGCCCGCGCACGGCCTTCTTGCGACGGACCGCCAGCCGGGTGGCGAGTTTGCGGGCCAGCGGGTGCACCAGGCGGCGCATCTCGGCGAGGTCCTGTTCGCGCGCGCCGAGGAAATCCGCGCTGTCGGCGCCGGATTCGACACCGCGACGGGCGATGTAGTCGGTGCCGCGCAGTTGTGCCGAGCGCAGGCGAGCCTCGGCCTGCACGGCGGAGCGGAACTGCTCGACCCGGCGGCGCGCCTCGATCGTGTGCACCGCCGAATCGAATTGGCCTGTCCCGCCCATGGTTTGCGCGACCTGCTCGGAGATCTCGTCCGGGCGCAGCGATTTCATCGTCAGATAGGACGACCAGCCGGCGCCCGACGCCGAGGAGACCCGGCCCGCGCTCTCCCCCGCGCCGCCGTAGGCGCCGAAGGTATTGAGCGCTTCCCTGGCGAGTTCGGCGGTGTCGGCGCCCTGGATCAGGGCGGCGATGACCCGCTCGCGCAGCGGGTCGGTGTCCTCGCTCGACGCGGCGATCGGACGGGCGGCGTCGAGGAAGTACAGGTCGAAGAGCTGGTCGAAAACCTTGCGCTGACCGTTGCGGCGCAGCAGACAGGCGGCAAGCCCCGAACGCAGCACCCGGGAGTCCGCGGTGCCGAGGGCGACGATCGTGGCCGCCGCGTCGACGGTTTCGCTCGGGCCCGCGTGGATGCCGTGCTCGCGCAACAGCCCGACGAAGCCGACCAGGCGATCGGACATCGGTGCTTCGACACCGCCATGAGCGGGCGCGGAGCTCACCACGTGCCCGTCACCGTGCGCGGGCCGGTCATCGGGCCACGCTGCCGTCAGGCTGGTCGTCGAGACCGAGGCGTTCGATCGCCACGCGATGATCGGACTGATACTTCAGCAGCACACCCAGGGTCGCGCGGACGACTCCCCCGCTCAGCGTGCGCGTTCCCAATGCCACCAGAGTCTTTGCCCAGTCCACGGTTTCGGCGATCGAGGGCGCCTTGCGCAGCGACAGCTGACGCAGCGCGCTCACCGTCGTCACCACCGGTTCGGCCAGCGCGGCATCGAGCTCCGGCACCTTCAGCCGGACGATCGCCTTCTCCAGTTCCGCGGTCGGATAGTCGATGTGCAGGAACAGGCAGCGGCGTTTCAGCGCCTCGGACAGGTCGCGGTTCGCGTTGGAGGTGAGGATCACGAACGGCTTGCGGACGGCGGTGACCGTGCCGAGCTCGGGGATGCTCACCTGGAAGTCGCCGAGCACCTCGAGCAGCAGGCCCTCCAGCTCCACATCGGCCTTGTCGAGCTCGTCGATCAGCAGCACCGTCGGATCGGGGTTGCGGATGGCGGCAAGCAACGGACGGGCGAGCAGGAACTCCTCGGTGAAGACGTGGTCGCGGGTACCTTCCCAGGTCTCCCCCGACGTGGCGGTGATGCGGAGCAGCTGTTTGGCGTGATTCCACTCGTAGAGCGCGCGGGCCTCGTCGATGCCTTCGTAGCACTGCAGGCGGATGAGCTCGGCCGACACCGCCGCGGCGACGGCCTTGGCCAGCTCGGTCTTGCCGACACCGGCCGGGCCCTCGATCAGCAGGGGTTTGCCGAGGTGGTCGGCCAGGAAGACCGCGGTCGCGATATCGAGGGACGGCAGGTAGCCGGCCGCGGTCAGCCGGTCGGTCACCTGGTCTACCGAGGCAAAGAACTTACTCATCGGTAACCAGTGTAGGCGGGAGTGTTCACCGGCTGATCGCGGCGTCGACGCCGTCGAGGATGAGGTCGAGGCCGAAGCGGAAATCGGCGTCCGCCGACTCCTGGTCCGGGGGCACATCGGCGAAGGCCTTGGCGGCGAAGAGCTGCTCGATCTCAGGGAACCGGCCGGGATCGAGCTGCGCCGCGACCTCCTGCTGATAGACCCGCAGCGCCGTCGCCTCGTCGAGCTCCTCGACCAGGCGACGCTCGGCCAGGTTCCGGCCGGTGATGACCGCCTGGCGGACGTAGCCACCGACGACGGTGATCACGCCGATCTTGGCGCCCCAGTCCAGGCCGGTGCCGCGCAGCGCGGCCAGACCGGCGTCCATCCAGGCGAGGGCGTTGAAGCCACGGGGTGGGCCGGAGATGGGGATCTGGGCAAGCCAGGGATGACGGGTGAACACCGCCAATTGCGCGTCGGCCCAGGCGTGCAGGGCTCGACGCCAGTCGGGGCCGGTGTCCGGTGGCAGCCCGAAGGCGGTGTCGGCCATGCGGTCGGTGAGGCCGTCGCGGGAACGGATGTGCCGGTACAGCGACATCGGCGTGACACCCAGTGCGGCAGCGACTTTCGACAGGGTCGCACCGGCCATGCCGTCGCGGTCGGCGAGGGCGATCGCGGTGGCGACGATGCGCTCGGCATCGAGTTCGGGCGGGCGGCCGAGGCGGGGGCGGCCGTGCTCACGCTCGCCGCGTTCGGCCCACGTGCCGCGCCGGAACACCGCGGGGAAGTCGGGATCCCACAGCAGTGAGAACTCGGGCGCCGCGGGCCACGAACGTTTCGGTCGCACCGTCTCCTCTTTCGATCGGGGGTTCCGCCAATTTAACATACGGCCTATAGTTTAGTTCATATACTAATGCCGGGCCGGGGTTGATACCCCGGGGACGAGGGCGAATCACCATGAACACCAGCACTGTTCAGCGCATCACGGGCGCCGCCGCCATCGCGGGGGCGACCTGCACGTTGATCGAACTTCCGCTGTATTTCGTCTACGCGGGGCCACCGCCGGATGCCAACGTGCTCACCCGATCGCTGTTCGGGCTCGTCGGCATCACGCTGTTCGTGGTGTTCATGAGCGGCGTCGCCTACGTGGTGAAGCGACGCGATCCGGAGCGGGAGTGGTTCGGCTCGGTGGCCGCGACCGCGGGCACCGCCTGGCTCACCGTCGTCGCCGTGTCCATGGGGTTGGAAGTGGGCGCCGTGATCGCCGCGCCGGAGCCGATCGACCCGACGATCACCGTCACCGGCACCTACATCCTCTACGGGACCGTGTCGCGATTGCTCGAAGGATTGTTCCTGGTGGCCTTCGCCGTCGCGGCCGCGCGGCTGCTGCCCCGCTGGTGCATCGTGACCAGCTGGCTACTCGCCGGGGTAAACTTCGCGTTCGTGCCGTCACTGTTCTTCGGCAACATCCCCGCGAATTTCTACGCGGCCAACGGCTGGGGCACCACGGCGACCGTCGGCGGGCTGACGATGCTGTGGTTGTTCGCGATCGGCACCGCACTGGTGCGGACCGCCGAGCAGCGCGAGGCGGTCCCCGGTCCGGACCGCCTGGCGCCGCAGCGGTGAACTCAGTAGGCGTGCGGGGCCGCGGTGATCCGGCCCGCGTCGATCGCGGCGAGCAGGGAGAGCCGGTCGGTGACGGTCTGGTCGCCGTAGGCAAGGCCGAATTCACCCATCGCACGGTCGAATCCGTCGTTCTTGCCGAGATAGGCCGCGATGGCGACACGGTCGCCGGAGCGGGCGTGCGCGCGAGCCAGAACGGAACCGCACAACCGCGCGTACGTTGCCAGATCGCCGTGGGTCATGCTGTCGACCGCCGCGGAACCCTTCATGTCGCGCAACTGCCGCAGGTAGAAGAACCGACCGGCGGGGCCGGTCGCCCAGCCGAGGAAAACGTCGCTGGCCGACTGCATGAGCCGCTGACCGACCACCACCCGATGCCCCTGGTGGTGATATTTGCTCGGCTTCAGATGGGGCGCGAGCACCGACGTCTCGGCCTCCTTCAACTGCAGGAACAGCGGGCTGCCCGATTCCTTGTCCATCATCAGCGTGATGAAACACCGCGTGCCGACACTACCGACACCGACCACCTTCATCGCCTGATCCACGCGCCGATACCGGTCGAGCAGCACGCGGCGCTCGTCCGGCAGACTGCGGCGGAAGTCGGCGAAGACGTCCTTGACGATCTTCTCGTCGTGCAGCTCGATCGGCACCAGCAGCGGCGGCTGGTTCTTGATCCGCGGAATGCCGTCGGCGTCCGGCTCGGTGAGCTTGGCCAGCGCCTGCAGGCTGGTCTTGCCGCGGGCACTGTTGATGGCCCTGTCGACCTTCTTGCGCTGCTTCGGTTTCTGGACCAGTTCCAGGACCTGATCGGCGTCGACGCGCTCGTACCAGACCGTCATGCTGTCGGCCTCGGCGAGCATGCGCATCGTCTCGCGGTAGCCGCGGGCGGCGGCTTCGACGGCGGTGGCGGCGCGCTCGTCGTCGCAGCCGTTGTCGCGGGCGGCGACGGCGACGCTGGCGGCGAGGCGTTTGACGTCCCATTCGAACGGACCGGGCAGGGTCTCGTCGAAGTCGTTGACGTCGAAGACGAGATTGCGCTCCGGCGAGGCGTAGAGACCGAAGTTCGACAGGTGGGCGTCACCGCAGAGCTGCACGATCAAGCCGGTGTTCTCGCTCTCGGCCAGATCGGCGGCCATGATCGCGGGCGCGCCGCGCAGAAACGCGAAGGGCGACTGGCTCATCCTGGCGTATCGGATCGGCACCAACTCCGGAATCCTGGTCTCGGCCTGACGCTCCAGAATCGCGACCGGATCCTCCCGCCCCGGACCCGCGCCCCACTCCCCCAGCTCCGATCGCGCGATCCGTTTCCGCGCCGCCTTGCCCTGCTCGACCGCTTCGTCCGCGAAGTCCTCCACCGTCTCATTCGTCATCCAGCAAGTCTCCCGCTATCGACCCGCGGCAGCAAGCTCTTCGCTACAGGCCCAGCCGCCGTCGCCACTCGTCGACGCGGCGGACGAGTTCCTGCCACCAGTTTCGCTGCGGGTTCGGCGGCGGCTCGGGATCCGGGCCAGGAGCTGGCACAGGGCGGCGAATCCCCTCGCAGGTGAATTGCGTTGCTCGGTAAGGGTTCCCGTTCTCGGCCCACTCGGAGACGATCAGGGTGAACTTGCCGTCCTCGAGCCTGCTGTAGGGATGGATGTAGCCACCGTAGAGACGCGGCACCGTATCGACACCGCGCGGCGTCCCGGTCACCGGCCGATGGGTGTGTGCCGTTATCCAGTTGGTGTTGTCGATGCGGTCGCCGACCTTGACGAAGATCGAGTAGTCCCCCGCGTCGAATCCGGAGATGACGGCCTTGTTCTCGACATAGCGCAGGCAGATCTCGCCGAAACGCCAGCCCGGCAGGATCGGCGTCGGCTCGCGGTTCCAGCCCCAATTGGAGCCGTTCCAGCCCCAGCCCTGCCAGGCGTGGGGATCGGACAGACCCTCGACCGTCGCGCGCCACAGCAGCATGTCCTTGTTCCTGGCCAGGCCGCCGGTGGAGATGATGTGGACCCAGTCGCTGCGCGGGTCCTTGGCCCAGGAGATCATGACCCGCTTACCGGCGAAGGCGCCGCACCAGAACTTCGAACCGCTGCGCGCCCAGGTGATGCCGCTGTCGTCGGATGTCCAGACCTCGCACCACCTCTCGTTCCCCAGACCCTGGGTGTACATGACCCACAGGTAGATCCGGCCGTCGATGGTCATCGCGTCGCACGGGAGGACGGTGGAGTATTCGGGGTTGTCGTGCTGGTAGTCCCACAGCTGACGGCCGTCGGTGCTCGGCGAGGTGGCCATGACGATCGGCTCGGCGGGATCGCGCTGGGACGTGCGAGTGATGATGGGCGAACGCCAGTTCCCGATGCCATCCATCGGCGGCCCGAACGGACCGTCCCCGGAAAACGAGTCGCCCCAGATGAATCCGACATCGCCGTTGGACAACTTGAACGGAATAGCGAGATCGCCGCCGCCGAGGTCGGCGGAGGGGACCGGGTTCAGGTCGGTGACGCGCATCGAGCACTTCCCCTCGTCGACTCGAGCCACAATCGTTGGGCCGGTGTCGCTTCCGTAACCACTTCAGGCTACCCGGAGAACGGCAACACGCCCGCTCGCGTGGGTGGGTCGTCGTGGCACGGTGTCGCCATTCCTCCACATTCTCCGCGCAGCCCCCGCACGCTGCCAGGTAGGTTGCGATGTGTGCTCACGGAGAATCGTCGAATCGTACTGCCGCCTCTGACAGCGACTTTCGCGATGCTGACAGCGATGGTGGTCGGTCTGCATCATGGCCGGATACTGACACATCTGTGGCTGCTGGCGCTGCCGGTGCTCGCGCTGGCGTGGTTGATGATATTCGCCGTCTTCGCGTTCGCCTTGTGGCGAGCCGCTCGGTACGCGCCGGGGTGGCCGGTAGTCGTCACCGCGGCGATGGCAGTGATCGGGATGCTCTTCATCGCTGACCGGGAGGCCGGAGCCTGGGCCCGATTCTGGATAGAGCGCCCAGCTTTCGCCGCGGTAGCAGCGATGGACCCGCCGGATCGTGACACCTACTACGGCACTCAGCTACCGGACCACCTGTGCTCCGTCTCGGTGAACTGCAAGGTGGCGACCATCGGCATCAGCGGTGGACACCCGGTGCGATTCGTTCCCGACTATGCCGGAATTCCGGACGGCGCAACGGGATACGGCCATTTCATCGGCCGACCCGACCCAGGACCATACGACGGTTTCGGCGATGCGATCTGCCCCACGATGGAGCTGGCAGGCGGCTGGTGGTGGCTCAGCGGGTGCCCATCGGCCAGCTGATGGTTCGGGCTACCCGGAGAACGGCGCAGGGCCCGGTCGCCTGTGGCGAACGGGCCCTGCGGAAGGAAATCGCGAAACCTACGCGGTCTCGGTGATCGGGCGGTCGACCCAGCTCATCAGGCTGCGCAGCTTGGCGCCGGTGACCTCGATGGGGTGCTCGGCGTTGGCCTTGCGCAGGCCCTCGAGCTCGGTGTTGCCGTTCTCGACGTTGGCGACCAGGCGGCGGGTGAACTCGCCGGACTGGATGTCGGCCAGGATCGCCTTCATGCGCTCCTTGGTGCCGGCGTCGATGACGCGCGGACCGGACAGGTAGCCACCGAACTCCGCGGTGTCGGACACCGAGTAGTTCATGCGCGCGATGCCGCCCTCGTACATGAGGTCGACGATCAGCTTCAGCTCGTGCAGGACCTCGAAGTAGGCCATCTCGGGGGCGTAGCCCGCCTCGACCATGACCTCGAAACCGGTCTTGACCAGTTCCTCGGTGCCACCGCAGAGCACTGCCTGCTCACCGAAGAGGTCGGTCTCGGTCTCTTCCTTGAAGGTGGTCTTGATGACGCCGGCGCGGGTGCCGCCGATGCCCTTGGCGTAGGACAGCGCCAGGGCCTGGCCCTCGCCGGTCGGGTCCTGGTCCACGGCGATCAGGGCCGGGACGCCCTTGCCGTCGGCGAACTGACGGCGCACCAGGTGGCCGGGGCCCTTCGGGGCGACCATCGCGACGGTGACGTTGGCCGGAGCCTTGATCAGACCGAAGTGGATGTTGAGGCCGTGGCCGAAGAACAGCGCGTCGCCGTCCTTCAGGTTCGGCTCGATGTCGTTGGTGAAGATCGACGCCTGAGCGGTGTCGGGCGCCAGCACCATGATCACGTCGGCCCACTCCGAAACCTCGGCGGGGGTGCCGACGGTCAGACCGGCCTCTTCGGCCTTCGGCCGCGACTTCGAACCCTCAGCGAGGCCGACGCGCACGTCGACACCGGAGTCGCGCAGGCTCAGCGAGTGCGCGTGGCCCTGGCTGCCGTAGCCGATCACGGCGACCTTGCGGCCCTGGATGATCGACAGGTCAGCGTCGTCGTCGTAGAACATCTCGACTGCCACTGTGGAGTCCCTTCTGGATAATTTCTGGTGGGTAAAAGTTAGCGGGTGGCCGTGATCGACTTCGGACCGCGTCCGACTGCGACCACGCCCGACTGCACGATCTCGCGGATGCCGAACGGTTCGACCATGCGCAGCAGGGCATCCAGCTTGGACCGGGTGCCGGTGGCCTCGATGGTCAGCGCGTCGGGCGAGACGTCGATCACCTTGGCGCGGAACAACTGCACGGCCTCGATCACCTGCGTGCGCACCGAGGCGTCGGCGCGCACCTTCACCAGGATCAGTTCGCGGGCCACCGAGGCGTCGGCGTCCTGCTCCACGATCTTGATGACGTTGATCAGCTTGTTGAGCTGCTTGGTGACCTGCTCGAGCGGCAGATCGTCGACGGTGACGACGATGGTCATGCGCGAGATCTCGGGGATCTCGGTGCCACCGACGGCCAGCGACTCGATATTGAAGCCACGGCGCGAGAACAGGCTCGCGACTCGCGCCAGCACGCCCGGCTTGTCCTCGACGAGAACGCTCAGGGTGTGGGTGGTGCTCATGCCTCGGAACCCTTCTCGAATGCCGCCTGCTCGCGCTCCATCGCCTCGTGGATGACGGCCGGTTCGGAGACCGACTCGTCCTCGTCGAAGAGCGGGCGGATGCCGCGCGCGAACATGATCTCGTCGTTGCTGGTGCCCGCGGCGACCATCGGCCACACCTGGGCGTCCTTGCCGACGATGAAGTCGATCACGACCGGACGGTCGGTGATCTCCTGCGCCTGCCGGATCGCGGCCTCGACCTCGTCTTCCTTCTCCACGCGGATGCCGACGCAACCCAGCGCCTCGGCCAGCTTGACGAAGTCGGGGATGCGCAGGGTGTGCGTGCCCAGATCGGTGTTGGAGTAGCGCTGTTCGTAGAACAGGGTCTGCCACTGGCGGACCATGCCGAGGTTGCCGTTGTTGATCAGGGCGACCTTGATCGGCACACCCTCGATGGCACAGGTGGCCAGCTCCTGGTTGGTCATCTGGAAGCAGCCGTCACCGTCGACCGCCCAGACCTCCTTCTCCGGGGCGCCCATCTTGGCGCCCATGGCCGCGGGAACCGCGTAGCCCATGGTGCCGAGGCCACCGGAGTTCAGCCAGGTGCGCGGGTTCTCGTACTTGATGAACTGCGCGGCCCACATCTGGTGCTGGCCGACGCCTGCGCAGTACACGGCCTCGGGGCCGGCCAGGCGGCCCAGCGCCTCGATGACGAACTCCGGCGACAGCGAACCGTCGCTGGGGGTCTTCCAGCCCAGCGGGTAGTTGTCGCGGATGTCGCTGAGGTAGGCCCACCATTCGGTGAGGTTCAGCAGCGGAGCCGCACCGGACTGCGGGTCGGCCTTGAGGGTCTCGATCAGCTCGACGATCACCTCACGCGCGTCGCCGACGATCGGGACGTCGGCGTGGCGGTTCTTGCCGATCTCGGCCGGGTCGATGTCGGCGTGGATGACCTTCGCGTCGGGCGCGAAGGAGTCCAGCTGGCCGGTGACGCGGTCGTCGAAGCGGGCGCCGAGGGTGATCAGCAGATCCGAGCGCTGCAGGGCGGCCACGGCGCCGACGGTGCCGTGCATGCCGGGCATGCCCATGTTCAGGGTGTGACTGTCGGGGAACGCGCCACGCGCCATCAGGGTGGTGACCACCGGGATGCCGGTCAGCTCGGCCAGCTCCAGCAGTTCGGCCGAGGCGTCGGACTTGATGACGCCGCCACCGACGTAGAGCACGGGCGCCTTGGACTCCAGGATCATCCTGGCGGCCTCGCGCACCTGCTTGCCGTGCGGCTTGGTGACCGGGCGGTAGCCGGGCAGGCGCATCTCCGGCGGCCACGAGAACGTGGTCTGGGCCTGCAGCGCGTCCTTGGTGATGTCGACCAGGACAGCGCCAGGGCGGCCCGAGGCAGCGAGGTAGAACGCCTCGGCCAGGATGCGCGGGATGTCGATCGGGTCCTTGACCAGGAAGTTGTGCTTGGTGATCGGCATGGTGATGCCGGAGATGTCGGCTTCCTGGAACGCGTCGGTGCCGACCAGGCTCGACGGCACCTGACCGGTGATCGCCACGATCGGGACCGAGTCCATCTGCGCGTCGGCCAGCGGGGTCACCAGGTTGGTGGCGCCGGGGCCGGATGTGGCCATACACACACCGACCTTGCCGGAGGCCTGCGCGTAACCGGTCGCCGCGTGACCGGCGCCCTGCTCGTGGCGCACCAGGACGTGGCGGACCTTCTTGGAATCGAACAGCGGGTCGTAGACGGGAAGGACCGCGCCGCCGGGAATGCCGAATACGGTGTCGACGTCGAGCTCTTCGAGGGACCGGACCACCGACTGCGCGCCGGTGACGCGCTCGGGCGCGACCTGGCGGCGGGTGGGGTTGGTCGCCGGGCTACCAGCGGCAGGCTGGTTCGCCGAAGGCGCTGACCTGCGGGCCGATGGCCCGGGTCGTGCTGTTGGTGCACTCACCGTCTTCGTTCCTTACTTTGTCGTTCTGACTCCGGACTGGCGCGGAATTCTCCCGAACACAAAAAAGCCCCCGACCAGCGCATGGCTGTTCGAGGGTGGCGCGTCGCAACGCGAGCTGACGTATTCGACTCAGGTAGTCAGGCTCAACGCTGGACGCGCCGGCCGAGTACGAGCAACTCGTTTCGGATCACGAGCACGACGTTAGGCGCGCGTGAGTCGAAGAGTCAAACAGGCTACTCTCTGCATCCCATTATGTGGGACTCGAGTGGTTGCGTGGGTCCGTGTACCAGGATGCGAGGATAGGGGGGTGTCATCACCGCATCAGTCCGTGCCACCGGCTAAATCGTCCCACACCGCCGACGAGGGAACCGATACGGGTCGCTCCTCGCGGCCCGGCGGTCTGCGCTCGGCGAGTCCGGGCCGACTCGCGGCGATCGCCGCGGTGGTGCTCGGGTACCTGATCTTCGTCGTCGTCGGCACCGTGCAGGAGTGGTCGCTCGGCATGCGGATCGGTCTGCTCGTGCCGGCCGCGGTGGTCGTCTGGCTGCTGGTGCCGCGCAAGACGAACACCCCGACGCCGGGTGTGCACGTGATCGGGGTGCCGCGCCTGGCCTACATCGGTGTGCTGGTGCTCGCGTTCTGTGTGTTCTTCCCGTTCGTCGGCTGGCCCGCCGTGCTGTGGTGGCTGCTGCTGCTCCCGGTCATCGCGGTGTTCTGGGTAGTCCGGACACACACGACGGTGTCGGATGCCGGGCTCGACCTGAGCTCGATGTTCGGCAAGAAGCACCTCGACTGGGCACAGGTCAAGGGCATCAGCATCCCCAAGCGCGGCTCCGTCAAGGCCCGCCTGGCCGACGACTCCGAGGTCAAGCTGCCCGCGGTGGGCTACGACCGGCTGCGTGAACTGATCGACGCCTCCGGTGGGCGCCTGCCCGATGTATTCGCCGCGGCCGAGCAGGCCGAGGCCGAGCGCGTCGCCGCCGAGCGAGCCGCCGAGGCCGAGAAGGCGAAGAAGGCCGAGGAGCCCGGCACCGAGGAGTGACCGCCGCCTCGGTCACCGCGGGAATCGGCACGGCGTCGCGCGCCGTTGCACCGGTAAGCTGACGGCGACCGGGCACCCCGCGCCGACGGCACCACCGCGGCGACACCCTCCGGAGCGACACTCCCGCCTCGAGCCCCGGTTCCATCACCCCTGCACGGACTCCCGGCGCGACGCGACCACCGCCCGCCGGAGTAACGTGCACGGTTGCCGGACGCACCGCGCACTCGCACCGCGCCCCGCAGGTCAGCCCCCTGCGCGCATGCTTGGACGCACCCAGCGACATTTACGAGGACACCCATGCCACCGCTTCGTTCACGCACCACCACCATCGGCCGCAATGCCGCGGGCGCCCGCTCGCTCTGGCGCGCGACCGGCATGACCGACTCCGACTTCGGCAAGCCGATCATCGCGATCGCGAACTCCTACACGCAGTTCGTCCCTGGTCACGTGCACCTGAAGAACATGGGCGACATCGTCGCCGAGGCCGTGCGCGCCGCCGGTGGCGTGCCGCGCGAGTTCCACACCATCGCCGTCGACGACGGCATCGCCATGGGTCACGGCGGCATGCTCTACTCGCTGCCGTCGCGCGAGATCATCGCCGACTCGGTCGAGTACATGGCCAACGCGCACACCGCCGACGCGCTGGTGTGTATCTCCAACTGCGACAAGATCACTCCCGGCATGCTCAATGCCGCGATGCGCCTCAACATCCCCGCCGTGTTCGTCTCCGGCGGTCCGATGGAGGCCGGTAAGGCCGTGGTCGTCGACGGTGTCGCGCACGCCCCGCTCGACCTGGTGAGCGCGATCTCGGCGAGCGCGAGCCAGGCCGTGTCCGACGAGGGCCTCGACGAGGTCGAGCGGTCCGCCTGCCCGACCTGTGGTTCGTGTTCGGGCATGTTCACCGCGAACTCGATGAACTGCCTGACCGAGGCGCTCGGGCTCGCGCTGCCCGGCAACGGTTCCACGCTGGCGACCCACTCGGCGCGGCGCGCGCTGTTCGAGCGTGCGGGCACGGTCATCGTCGATATCGCCAAGCGCTGGTACCAGGACGACGACGCGTCGGTCCTGCCGCGGAACGTCGCCAATGCCAAGGCCTTCCGCAACGCGATGGCCCTCGACGTCGCCATGGGAGGTTCCACCAACACGGTGCTGCACACCCTCGCCGCCGCGCAGGAGGGTGAGATCGATTTCGATCTGCAGACCATCGACGAGATCAGCCGCCGGGTGCCGTGCCTGTCGAAGGTCTCGCCGAACTCGGACTACCACATGGAAGACGTGCATCGCGCCGGTGGCATCCCCGCCATCCTCGGCGAACTGCGTCGCGGCGGCCTGCTCGAGACCGACGTGACCACCGTGCACACCGCGAGCTACGAGGAATTCCTCGACACCTGGGACATCCGCTCCGGCAAGGCATCCGACGAGGCGCTGGAGCTGTTCCACGCCGCGCCCGGTGGGGTGCGCACCGTCGAGCCGTTCTCCACCAGCAACCGCTGGTCCTCGCTGGACACCGACGCCGCCGGTGGTTGCATCCGTGACATCGAGCACGCCTACACCGTCGAAGGCGGGCTGTGCGTGCTGCGCGGCAATATCGCCCCCGACGGCGCGATCCTCAAGACCGCGGGCATCGACGAAGAGCTGTTCACCTTCGAAGGCCCGGCCGTGGTGGTCGAGTCGCAGGAGGAGGCGGTGTCGATGATCCTGGGCAAGAAGATCCAGCCCGGTGACGTGGTCGTCGTGCGCTACGAAGGTCCCGCCGGCGGTCCGGGTATGCAGGAGATGCTGCACCCGACCTCGTTCCTCAAGGGCCTCGGCCTCGGCAAGGTGTGCGCGCTGATCACCGACGGCCGCTTCTCCGGTGGCACCTCGGGTCTGTCGATCGGGCACGTCTCCCCCGAGGCCGCGTCCGGCGGTGTCATCGGCCTGATCGAGAACGGTGACCGCATCCGCATCGATGTGCACACCCGTGCGCTGGAAGTGCTGGTCTCCGACGAGGTTCTCGCCGAGCGCCGCGCGAAGATGGAAGCCTCCGAGCGTCCGTGGCAGCCGGTCAACCGTGATCGCCCGGTGACGACCGCGCTGCGCGCGTACGCCGCACTGGCCACGTCCGCCGACAAGGGCGCGGTCCGCCAGCTGCCGTAGGCAAACAAGACGAACAGAAAGACGGCGTCCCCCCGAATCTTCAGGGGGACGCCGTCTTTCCGGATCAGCGACCGCTGATCTCGTACGCACAGGGGTAACTCACCGGGCATGGGCTGACCCAGCCCCACATGACCGTCGGCCGCGTCTTTAACTCCCCATGTCCCTCAGTCTGGCCTGAAGACGCGGAGAGGCGGATCAGAACGGGCCGATGCCCTGCAGCGGGTTGCCGCCATGGAGGAACCAATAGGTGGCGATCGCGGCGGCGACGGCGAGCAGGACCACGGCTCCCGAGCCCCAGGCGGGGCGGGTGGCCCAGCCGCGGGCGCGGTCGAGGGACCAGCGGCCGGGGCCGGTGAGGATGATCGCGAGGGACGCGCCGACCAGGATGGAGTCGAGTTCGACGCCGGTGGGGGTCGAGGCGTTGTACTGGAAGCCGGGGATCATGCCCTGCTTGAACATCCACGCGTTCAGGATCGTGGCGAGCACGGCGCCCGCGGCGAGCGGGGTGGCAAGGCCGAGGACGAGCAGGATGCCGCCGCCCAGTTCGCCGGCGATCACCAGGGCCGTCGCCAGCGCGGGGTAGTCCCAGCCACCGCTTTCCATCATGGTCTTGGTGCCGTCGAGGCCAGGGCCGTGGAACCAGCCGGTCAGCTTCTGCAGGCCGTGGTAGATGAAGGTGTAGCCGACCACCAGACGCAGTACGAACAGGCCGAGGTCGAGGGTGCCGCGGCGGGGTTCCCGGTTGCGGCGCTGTAGCCGCACGGCGCCCGCCGAGGCCGCGGCCGCGGGTGGGATCGAGGCGTAGCCGTAGCCGGCGTCGCCCCCGCCTTCCGTCTGCGCCGCGCTCGCGGTGGGCACCTCGGGGTCGAGACCGAGATCCTCGTCGGTGCGCGGAATATCCTTGTGCAGATCCGGTTTCGGCATCTGTGTCGTCGGCGAATCGTAGGGGCTGGTCACCGGGCGACCCGCCGACGACGCGGCCGGTCCGGTCTGCGACGACCCGTCGGCCTGCGGTGTGTCATTCGACTTCTCGCTCACGGGTGTCACCTTATGACGTGCTGTCGTGGTGTGCCGGTCTTCCCTGGATCAGGCGTGTCAGCCCCGCTCGACTGCCGGTAACGTCTCTGGCATGAGTTCGGTATTCGCGGGCCGCGTGGCTGTCGGGTTGGCACTGGGCACCGTCTTGGTCGCCGGGTGCGCCCGGTTCGACGAGTCGGCGTCGAGCCCGTTCACCACCGAGCCGTCGCTGGGCGGGTCCAACGCGGAGCCGAAGAAGCCGCAGGACGCGCCCTCGCAGGTGCCGCGGCCGACCGGTCCGTGTATCGACCCCGATCCGAACGTCATCGCCACCTGCCTGGACTCGGCGGCGGGGCTGATCCCGGTCGGCGACGGCGCGCTGGTGGCCGAGCGGCGCACCGGCCGCATCCTGCAGGTGACCCCGGTCGACGCGAGCACGCCGCAGGAGACGCCGGTGGAGGTCGCGAGCGTGGCGGTCGATGGATCCGGTGATGGTGGCATCTCCGACATCGTGCTGTCCCCCACGTTCGGCGAGGACGGGCTGATGTACGCCTACATCACCACCGGCAGCGACAACCGGGTGGTCCGGCTGTCCAAGAACGGCGGCGCGCCCAAGGAGATCCTCACCGGAATCCCCAAGGGCGCCACCGGGAATCGCGGCGCCATCGAATGGGCGACGCCGACCCAGCTGCTGGTCCTCACCGGCGACGCCGGAAACCCCGGCGCGGCGGCCGATCCCGGCTCGCTCGGCGGCAAGGTGCTGCGCCTGGAGTCACCGTCGTCGGGCACCAACATTCCGCAGGTCGTCGCCTCGGGCATCGGTTCGGCCGGTGACCTGTGCCGCGACGGCAAGGACGGCATGTGGGTCACCGACCGCACCGCCGCCGAGGACCGCCTCCAGCACCTGGGCACCGACGGCACGCTGACCGTCTCCTGGACCTGGCCCGATCGTCCCGGCGTCGGTGGCTGCACCGCCACCGGTGACGGCGTCGCCGTCGCGCTCGGCGAGGGCAAGGCACTGGCCGCGGTCGGCGCCGACCCCAACACCTTCGCCGTCACCACCGCGCCCACCCTGATCGCCCAGGACAAGTACGGCAAGCTCCTCGGCGCCTCGGCCAGCGCCGACGGCAGCGTCTGGGTGACCACCACCAACAAGACCGACGGCGAACCCGGGGAATTCGACGACCGCGTCGTCCGCATCCCGCCCCCGCAGGGCGGCGCAGGCGGACCCGACTAGGAGTACTGGTCTCGCACGTACATGGGTAACTCACCGGGTACGGGCGAAACCAACCACTTCGCCCCCGCCGGCCGCCGACGGGGGCGAAGTGCCGCCTGAGTCTGGCCTAAGTACTCGGAGAGGCGGTCGCAGCGAGGACGAGTTCCCTCACCTTGGCCGCGTCGGCCTGGCCACGGGTGGCCTTCATGACGTCGCCGACGATCTTGCCCGCGGCCTGGACCTTGCCGGAGCGGATCTTCTCGGCGATGTCCGGGTTGGCGGCCAGTGCCTTCTCGACCTCGGCCTGCAGGGCGGTGTCGTCGCTGACCATGCCGAGGCCCTTGGCCTCGACGATCGCGGCGGGCTCGCCCTCGCCCGCGAGGACGAAGTCGACGACCTGCTTGGCGACCTTGTTGTTGACCGTCTTGGCCTCGACCAGCTTGATGACCTCGGCCACCTGGGCGGGGGTGATCGGCAGGTCGGCGAGGGCGACCTCGCGTTCCTTGGCCTTCTCGGTCAGGTAGGCGACCCACCAGGAGCGCGCCTCGTTGGCGGGGGCGCCCGCCTCGACGGTGGCGATGATCAGGTCGAGGGCGCCCGCGTTCACCAGGTCGCGCATGACCTCGTCGGACAGACCCCATTCGGCCTGGATGCGCGCGCGGACCAGCCACGGGTACTCGGGGATGGTGGCGCGCAGCTCGTCGACCCAGTCGGCGTCCGGGGCGACCGGCTCGAGGTCCGGCTCGGGGAAGTAGCGGTAGTCCTCGGCGGTCTCCTTGCGGCGACCCGCGGAGGTCGACCCGTCGGCCTCGTTGAAGTGGCGGGTCTCCTGGACGATCTCGCCGCCGTCGGTGAGCACGGCGGCCTGGCGGCGCATCTCGTAGCGCACCGCGACCTCGACGCTCTTGAGCGAGTTCACGTTCTTGGTCTCGGTGCGGGTGCCGAACTCCTTGGCGCCCACCGGCATCAGCGAGACGTTGGCGTCGCAGCGCAGCGAGCCCTGCTCCATTTTCACGTCGGAGACGTGCAGCGAGCGCAGCACCTCGCGCAGCGCGGTGACATAGGCGCGGGCCACCTCGGGCGCGCGCTCACCGGCGCCGGTGATCGGCTTGGTGACGATCTCGATCAGCGGCACGCCCGCCCGGTTGAAGTCGAGCAGCGAGTGGCTGGCGCCGTGGATACGACCGGTCGCGCCGCCGACGTGCAGCGACTTGCCGGTGTCCTCCTCCATGTGCGCGCGCTCGATGTCCACCCGGAAGGTGGAGCCGTCGTCGAGGACGACGTCGAGGTAGCCCTCGGTCGCGATCGGCTCGTCGTACTGGCTGATCTGGTAGTTCTTGGGCTGATCGGGGTAGAAGTAGTTCTTGCGCGCGAACCTGCCCCACGGGGTGATCGAACAGTTCAGCGCGAGACCGATCCGGATGGCCGACTCGACGGCCTTCTCGTTGACCACGGGCAGCGAGCCGGGCAGGCCGAGGCACACCGGGCACACCTGGGTATTGGGTTCGGCGCCGAACTCGGTGGGGCAACCGCAGAACATCTTGGTCGCCGTGGACAACTCGACGTGGACCTCCATGCCGAGCACCGGCTCGTACCGGGAGATGACATCGGCGTAATCCATCAACTCGACCGTGGGTGCGCTCATGGCGACCAGTCTATGTAAGCCCTAACGGGGCGGGATGTGCTGGGTGAGCCAGTCGGTGACGTAGGTCAGCACGGCCGGGTCGATGGTGGTCTCGATGGTGGCGTATTCGCTGGGTTTGCCGGTCTCGGTGGGCTGCATCAGGTGGTTGAGGCCCGGAAAGGTGTACACGGTCGCGTCGGTGTCGCCCGCCAGGTTGGCTCGCATCGGCGCTTCGTTCTGGGACACCAGGACCTGCTGGTCCTTGTCGCCGAAGAAGGCGAGCACGGGGATCCGCAGCGCCTCCAGTGCCGGTTTCGGGTCGTAGGTGATGAACGAGGTCATGTACGGGGTGTTGAAGGAATCGATGGCCTCCTGCGACGCGCGTTCCTCGACGGGCAGCGAATCGTTGTGCTGCTGGGCGAAGGCCTTGGCGCCCTCGATGTCGCCGGAGCGCAGCAGCGCCGACCACTGGGTGAGGTAGTCGACCTGCTCGTCGATCTTGTCCTGCGGTTCGCCCGCCGCGGCCAGGATGACCTTGTTCTGCTCGATCAGCACATCGGCGCCGACCACCGAGGGACCGGCCATGAGCACCGCGAACGCGACATTGCTGTCGGGCTTCTCGGCGACGAGCGGGGCGAGGTAGCCGCCTTCACTGTGTCCGAAGAGCCCGACCTTCGCTGGGTCGATCTCGGGGCGGTTGCGCAGGAACGCGACACCGGCGGCCGCGTCGGCGGCGAGGTCGGCGTAGGTGGCGTCGTCGAGATTTCCGCTGGTGCCGCCCACGCCGCGGTCGTCGGTGCGCAGCACGGCGTAGCCCGCGCGGGTGAAGGTGTCGGCCAGCAGCAGGAACGGGCGGTGGCCCATCAGGTCTTCGTTGCGGTCCTGCGGGCCGCTGCCGGTGATCAGCAGTATCGCCGGGAACGGGCCGGTGCCTTCGGGTTCGGTGAGGGTGCCCGCGATGGTGATGTCGCCGTTGCGGTAGGTGACGTCCTCGCTGCGATACGGGTACGGCGGTTTCGGGTCCTGCGGGCGGGCGAGGTCCTCGACCTGGCCGCGGCGCAACACCAGCGGCGTCGTCTGGCCGGACTGCACCCAGTCGCCGGCGATCTGCTCGCCGTCGAGCTTGCCGCGGAACCCGGGGTCGCCCGGCACGTCGGGAATCGTGAACTCGACCCGATCGGGTTCGGTGCGCACATCTTTCAACGGCGCGGCGCGCACGCCCTGCACCGGGATGTCGATGGTGGCCGAACCGTTCTCGGCGAAGGTCACCCCGATCGGGATCGGCTCGCCCGGCACCTCGATGTCACCGTGCCATGGCCCCTGGATCGCGGGCCCCGCTTCCTCGTCCGAGGAACACCCCGTCACCAGCGCGGCGACGACGAACAGAACCGAAACGATCACTCGACCGGTGCGCATACGGCAACGGTACCGACGCGCACCGAAAAGTCGAGGACCGCGACGCTCAGCCGAAGAAGGCCTGCGCCTCGCTGAGCCGCTCGGGGGGGACCCGCTTGAGCTGCTTGGTGGCTTCCGACAGCGGAACGAGCCCGATGTTCGTGCCGTGCAGGGCGACCATCTGCCCGAAGTGCCCCGCGTGCACCGCCTCCGCCGCGTGCACACCGAATCGCGTCGCCAGGATGCGGTCGTACGGTGTCGGGCTGCCGCCGCGCTGCACGTGGCCGAGCACTGTGGTGCGGACTTCCTTGCCGATCCGTCGTTCGATCTCCGAACCGAGCTGCTGGGCGACGCCGGTGAAACGCTCGTGGCCGAACTCGTCGATCCCGCCCTCCCTCAGCGCGAAGCCGGAATCCGGTGCGGGATGCGCGCCTTCGGCGACCACGCAGATGAAGTGCTTGTCGCCGCGCTGGAAGCGGCTCTTGATCAGCGCGCACACCTGCGCCACGTCGAACGGCTCCTCGGGCACCAGGGTCAGATGCGCACCCGCGGCGATGCCGGAGTTCAGCGCGATCCAGCCCGCGTGGCGGCCCATCACCTCGACCAGCATCACGCGCTGATGGGATTCGGCGGTGGTGTGCAGGCGGTCGATGGCCTCGGTGGCGATGGACAGGGCGGTGTCGTGGCCGAACGTGACGTCGGTGCAGTCGATGTCGTTGTCGATGGTCTTGGGCACGCCGACGACCGGAACGCCCTCGTCCGCGAGCCAGCTCGCCGCGGTCAGCGTGCCCTCGCCGCCGATCGGGATCAATGCCTCGATGCCGTTGTCGTCGAGGGTCGCCTTGATCCGGCCGAGCCCGGCGAGCAGCACGTCGGGATTGGTGCGCGCGGTGCCGAGCATGGTGCCGCCCTTGGTGAGCAGCCGGTCGGTGCGATCGTCGTTGAGGATGCGGATCTTGCGGTCTTCTAGCAGGCCGCGCCAGCCGTCCTCGAACCCGACGATCGCGTCGCCGTAGCGGCCGTTCGCGGTGCGGACGACAGCCCGGATCACCGCGTTCAGGCCTGGACAGTCTCCGCCTCCGGTCAAGACTCCGATGCGCATGGCGTTCATCTTGCCGCACCGGCGGTGATCAGGGGCAGTTGCCTCCGGCCAGCTCGCCGAGGTGACCCGAGATCAGGGTCGCCATCTTGTCCAGCATGCTCATGCCGTCGGCGAAGGCGCCCGAATCCGGTTGCGCGGCGAAGGCGATCGCGATCCGTCCCGAGGGCGAATCGATGAGACCGAACTGGCGGACCAGGTATTTGCCCGAGGTGTCCGGACCCCAGCCGCCCTTGAATTCGGCGCTGCCGAACGCGCCGAGACCCCAGCGGTGGCTCGGCACGATCTGCTGCATGAGGCCGACCACGCGCTGGCTCTGCGGCAGGCACGGCAGGTTCGCGGCGAAGCGCACCTGATCGGCCAGCGCCCACTCGGCCTGGCCGTAGATCGAGGCGTCGGAACGAGTGCGCACCGAGGGCACCGTGGTGTTGGTGTCGCCGCCTTCGCGCAACACGTTCCGCACGGATTCGGCCGCCGCGTCGCCCGCACCGAGCGACTGCCACAGCGTGTCGGCGGCCCCGTTGTCGGAGGCGGTGATGGCCGCGGTCGCGGTCGTGCTGTACGACGCGTTGTTGCGCAGCGCGGCGATCGCCAACGGCACCTTGATGGTCGACCAGGCCGGACCCGAGGTCCAGGTGCCGAAGGTGACCATCTGGTCGCCGCCGACCGGCATGATCGCCAGTCCGAGGGTCCCGCGGAAGCCCTGCTGGAGCGCGGCGAAGTCGCCGGCCAGGGTGCCGGGTAGCGCGATCGAGAAGTTGCCCGCGCCCGCGCCGGGATCCACCGCGGCGGCGGTCGTTGTCGTGCGCTGCGCGGTCGAGGACTTCGGCTCGTCACCGCAGCCGGCTACGAACAGGACGACGGCCCCGAGCAGCGCGGCGAGCGCCGCTGGAACAGGACGTCGGTCTTTCGTCATCATGTAAAGCATCTTCGTTTCTAAACTCCCCCCGGGCTTCGGTGCCGGGGTAGCAGTTCCGACACCGTACTGGGCAGTATGGCCGAACGCACACTTCGACCGCGAAACGCTCAGGTCAGACGGTGTTCACCGGTGTAGATATTCATCGTTTCGCCCCGCAGGAACCCCACGAGCGTCAGATCCGACTCGGCGGCCAGATCGACGGCGAGCGAACTCGGCGCCGACACCGCGGCCAGGATCGGGATGCCCGCCATCACCGCCTTCTGGGCGAGCTCGAAGGACGCGCGACTGCTGACGACGAGGATCAGCTCGTGCGCCGGAATCCGGTTCTCGCGCACCGCCCAGCCGATCACCTTGTCGACGGCGTTGTGCCTGCCGATGTCCTCGCGCAGCGCGAGCAGGGTGCCGTCGGCGGTGAACAGGCCCGCCGCGTGCAGGCCGCCGGTGGCCTCGAACAGCTTCTGCCCGGCACGCAGCTGTTTCGGCAGGCCACCCAGGGTGTCGGTGGCGACGATCGCGGTGTCGTGCGGGATCGGGTAGCGGGTGTGTGCGCGCACGTCGTCGAGCGCGGACTTGCCGCAGAGCCCGCAGGCGCCGGTGGTGAGGAAGTTGCGGGTGTGCAGCGGGACCGGGGTGCGCAGGCGGATGTCGAGGACGTTGTAGGTATTGCGCCCTTCGCTGTCGGTACCCGCGCAGTAGCGCGCGGTGACGACGTCGTCGGCCGAGCCGATGATGTCCTCGCCGAAGAGGAATCCGTGGACCAGGTCGATGTCGTTGCCCGGAGTGCGCATGGTGACCGTGAGCGACTGCCCGTCGACGCGGATCTCGAGCGGTTCCTCCACCGCGAGGGTGTCGGGCCGCTGAATCCGCCCGGCCGGGGACAGCCGGGTCGTCTTGCGCCGTGCGGTGACTCTGCTCATCACGTGTCCTCGCTCAACCGGTCGCGAAGCCGGCGACGAGGTTGATCGTCGTCGCGAGAATGACCGTGCCGAAAGCGTACGACAGCAGGCAGTGCCGCAACGCGACGGCCCGGATCGTCTCGCGTGCGCCCATGCCGCTGCACAGTACTCGACGGTTGCCGCGTCATAGCCGCATTCGATCGACGGTGGCGAAGCCGGTCTCGCGCGCGGTGCCGGTGAGCGCGGCGGTGAGTACGTCGTGGCCCCGCGCCGGACCAGCGGCACCGCTCGTGTTCGAGTTTGCGGATCGCCTCGGACAGGGCGGGCGGGGAGCGGTAGCAGGCCGCGGGCGCACGGGCGAAGTGCCGTTCGCGCGGTCAGTCGTCCTCGGCGTCGTCGGCTGCCTTGTTGCGTGCCCGCGCGATCTCGAGTGCCTTCTCGGCCGTGGCCTGGTCGGGGTACGGGCCCATCCGGTCGCCGTACCAGCAGGTCTTGCCCTGTTCGGCCTTATGGTGCTTGATGCAGTAGTACCACTGGTCGTCATCAGCCATGCCGCCAGTATGCAACGATTCGCATACCGGCGTCTCGAAGGTCGGCACCGAGTCGGCGGCCGGTTCGCGGATCAGTAGCGCGACAGCGATTCCCACCGCGACACCGATCACCGTGTCGACCGCGCGATCGGTGAGCAGGGTGAGCGGATCGGCAGGCTCGGCCAGTTCGGTCATGGCCATGATCAGCGGGGTGAAGAACCCGAGCGCAACCGCGTAGTGGCGGGCCATGAACAGCTCGGTCGGATACAGCAGCGCGATGATCGCCAGCGCCAGCATCGCCGGGCTCGGGCCGGGGAGCAGCAGCGGTGCGGTGACCGCGAGACCGAGGAAAGTGCCGACGACCCGGTGCAGGCCGCGGGTGATCCGGTCGCGGGAGGTCGCCGCGGCCAGCGGCACCGCGGCGCCCCGCCATCGCCCAGTTGGCGTGGCCGACGCCCAGCAGCAGCCCGATGCCGCCGGCGATCGAGATCGCCAGCGCGTAGCGGCCCGCCTGGACGAACGAGATCCGGCCGGTCCGGTGCGGCGGGATCGTCGTCCGCGGGACGCAGGCGCCTGCCCGGCGCTCCCGGCTGATGGACTCGATCCAGCCGACCGCGACGCACAGCACCGCGGTGCACGCGCAGATCACCAGGGCAAGGAGCGGATCTGGCTGGATACCTGCCACCATCGCGATCGCCCCGAGCGCGAAGACCCCGAAGAACGGTCCCTCCGGCCGCAATCCGAGCCGGTCGGTGATCGGCGAGGCGACCGCGGCGAAGGCGGCCACGGCCGCGACCAGCACGGCGGGCGAGGCGTGCAGGCGGGCGAGCAGGATGCCCGCGCCGACGGCGCCGACCAGCATCACCGCGGCCTCGCTCTGATGGAGCAGCCGCTGCCGTGGCGATTCGGCGAAGCCGTACATGCCGGTGAAGGAACCGAACACGGCGTAGATGAGCAGGTCGGTGCGGCCCGTGGCGATCAGCACCAGGCCGGGGATCGCCAGGCCGACGAACACCCTGGCGGCGGGCAGGTGATCGATGTCGGTGACGAACCGTCGCATCGGCGGGCGCGCCAGGGTCGACATGGTGCGCAACGTGGTTCCTCCGAAGATCGGTCACGGGGTGGTGTCCCCTGGGCCGATGGACCATCGTCCACGACCGCCGACGTGCGCGTCAAACCACCTCGACGCAGGTAGAGGGTGATTTTCGGCACCGTAGCTGCCGTGATAGACGGGGCCTGTCAGGTGCCCGGAAGTCGGTCTTGGACGCGGCGGCGGGCGCGCGGGCGCAGACTCGAACGGCCTCCCGCGACACGCTGCCGGTGGGCCGGAACGGGCCTACGCCGCTCCGCGACCTCGGCGGTAGAGAATCCCAAGCGGGCACCGACAGGCTTCGCACTCTCGCCGAAGGGAACATGTCATGGCTGACGGTCCGTTCACCCCGTACGACCCGGACAGCGGCCCGAGCGGCGCCGCGGATCGGGAGGCGGTGCCCAAGGTCAAGCCCTACCACCACCCCGCCGCGGGCTGGGGCGCCGCGATGGCCGTCGGCAAGTTCATGGTCTTGAAGGAGCACGAGCCGTTCATCGGGACCAAGGCCATCCTCGAGATGAACCACGCCTCGCACGGCTTCGACTGTCCCGGCTGCGCCTGGCCCGACGCGACCGACGGCCTGCTGCTCGACGTCTGCGAGAACGGCATCAAGCACGTCACCTGGGAGATGACGCACAAGCGCTGCACCCCGGAGTTCTTCGCCGAGCACACCGTCAGCGAGCTGGCCACCTGGAGCGACCACGACCTGGAAGACCAGGGCAGGCTCACCCACCCGATGGTCTACGACGCCGAGACCGACCACTACGTGCCGATCAGCTGGCCGGACGCGTTCGAGATGGTGGGCAAGGCGCTGCGGGAGCTGCCCGATCCGAACCTGGCCTCCTTCTACACCTCCGGCAGGCTGGGCAACGAGGCCACGTTCCTCTACCAGCTGATGGTGCGCGAACTCGGCACCAACAACCTGCCCGACTGCTCCAACATGTGTCACGAGGCGAGCGGTCGCGCCCTGCAGGCCTCGCTCGGTACAGGCAAGGGCACCTGCGACATCGAGGACTGGGACAAGGCCGACGCGCTGTTCGTGATGGGCATCAACGCCGCGTCCAACGCGCCGCGCATGCTCACCGCGCTGGCCGAGGCGCACAAGCGCGGCGCCCAGATCGTGCACGTGAACCCGCTGGTCGAGGCGGGCGCGCGCAAAACGATCATCCCGCACGACTTCGCCGCGATGGCCACCTTCCATCCCACCAAGACCAGCACCATGAACATGCGGGTGCGCATCGGGGGTGACTTCGCGCTGATGCGCGGCATCGCCAAACATGTTCTGGAAGAAGCGGAGACAGACCCCAAGGCGCTCGATCACGAGTTCATCGAGCGCTACACCACCGGCTTCGAGGACTACATGCGCGAGGTCAAGGACACCACCTGGGCCGAGATCCAGCGGCAATCCGGCCTGAGCGAGAACGAGATTCGCAGGGCGGCGGGCATCTACTGCGACTCCGACCGCACTGTCGTCAGCTGGTGCCTCGGCATCACCCAGCACGAACACGGCGTCGACACGATCCGCGAAATCGTGAATGTTCTTCTCCTGCGCGGCAATCTGGGCCGCGAGGGCGCAGGCCCGTCACCGGTGCGCGGGCACAGCAACGTGCAGGGCAATCGCACCTGCGGCATCGCCAACAATCCGACCACGGAATTCCTCGACCGGCTGGCGCAGGTGTGCAAGATCGATGTGCCGCGCGCGAACGGCTACGACGTGGTCGCCACGATCCAGGCGATGCAGGCGGGCAAGCTCGAGTTCTTCCTCGGCATGGGCGGCAATTTCGTCGCCGCCGCCCCCGACAGCGCCTACACGTTCGCGGCGTTCCAGAAGTGCGGCTGCACGGTCAATGTCAGCACCAAGCTGAACCGCAGTCATGTCATCCACGGCAAGCGCGCGCTGATCCTGCCGTGCATCGGCCGCACCGAGCGCGATATCCAGCGCAGCGGCCCGCAGATCACGTCGATGGAGAACGGCATGGCCGTGGTGCACATGTCGCGCGGCATGAAGAAGCCCGCGTCGCCGCACCTGCTGTCGGAGCCCGCGATCCTGGCGGGTATCGCGAAAGCCGCGCTGCCCGAGACGAAGACGCCGTGGGAGTTCTACATCGAGGACTACGACCGCATCCGCGACACCATGTCGAAGGTGCTGCCCGGCTTCGAGGACTACAACCGCCGGGTCCGGCTGCCGCTGGGTTTCCGCATCCGCCAGCCCGCCCGCGAGCTGATCTTCCTGACGCCGTCGGGCAAAGCGGAGTTCTCGACGGTGACACTGCCGGACACCGTCAATCCGCCCGGTGTGCTCACGCTGGCCACCCAGCGCTCGCACGACCAGTGGAACACCAGCATCTATTCCGACAGCGACCGCTACCGGGGCGTGCGGCACCTGCGCACGCTGATCTTCATGAACGAACACGATATGCGTGAGCGCGGGCTGACGGAGTTCGACGAGGTCGATATCACCAGCACCGCGCGCGACGGGTCGACCCGCTCGCTGCACCGGTACAGGGTCGTCCCCTACGACATTCCGCCGGGCTGCGCTGCCGGGTACATGCCGGAGATGAATGTGCTGTGCGCGATCGGCGATTTCAGTACCGAGAGCGATCAGCCGCTGATGAAGAGCGTGAAAGTCACTGTCACACCGTCGAGTTGAACCGCTGAGGAGAGCATTGTGAACGTGCAGACACGAAAGACCATGAGGTAGGGCCGATGTCGTATCTTCTCGCACTGGTCGCCGAATCCGGCGAAGGTTCCTCGGCCGCGCAACTGGCGGCCGAGACGCAACGGGTCGCGGTCCGCAACAACGTCGACGTGGTGACGCTGGCCGAACTCGACACGCTGCCCGCCTACAGCGCCGACCTCGACACCGAGGACGGGCGGCCGTTGATCGCCAACCAGCTGCGCCGCTCGACGCTGGAAGCCGACGGTGTGCTGCTGTTCGCCGACGAGGACACGGAGGTGTCGCCGCTGGCCGAGAGCGTGATCGCCTGGCTGGCGCATTCCGGGTCAGGACCGGCGCCGACGGTCGAGGGCAAGCCGGTCGCGGTGATCACGGCCGGGCCCGGTGAGGTCGTCAACCAGAACATGGCGGATCGGTTGCGCAAGGCGGGCGCCGAGGTGGTGGCCGACGGCGTGTCGATCACCGGCTCGTGGAGCGATCCGGCCACGATCACCCGGCTGGGTGACACGGTGGTCGCTGTGGCGTCCGCGGGCTGAGCCCGGTTCGTGTCAGTAGACGTACACCACCGCGTTCTCGCCACCGGTGCAGGTGACGAGCTTGCCCTCCGGCACGCAGTTCATCGTGTACGTGCGACCGGTCACCGGGCTCGCCGCCACCACCGACCGGGGGCCGGTGCCCGAGCCACCGCTCGCGTAGGCGGCCCTGACCGCTTCGGCGAAGCCACAGCTGGTCACCGTGCTGCCCACCGCCACCTTGCCGAAAGCACCACTGGCGCTGCCGGATTCACAGGGCTGTGCACCGGCGGGCAGAGTGACCGGGCCCGCCGAGGTGGTCGGGGCCGCGGTGGTCGCGCGGGGGGCCGTGGTGGCCACGGCGCCACCGGCACCACCGACAGGGACGGCCGAGCTCGGCGCGGCGCTCGTGGTCTGCGCCGAGTCCGCTGCCGACATCAGCCGCCAGCCGATCGCACCGCCGATGGCCAGCACCACGACGGCGAGGACACCGACGAGGATCGGCAGCAGCACGGAGCGCTGGCGGCGCGAATCCTGTTGCTGCCAGGACGGTTCCGGGGCGTAGCCGGGATCGTACGGGTCGGCCCCGTAGGCCGGATCACGGTAGGCGTGGTCGCCGTAGGCATTGTTCGGATCGTCGTACTGCTGCGCGTAGGCATCCTGCGCGGGGCCGGTGTACTGCCTGGTCGCGGCCGACCGCGCCGGATCGTCCGGCGCCTGGTGCGCGGGGAACGGCGCAGCGCCACCCCGGTACTGCCGAGTCGCCTGTGCCCGTTGCGGATCCAGGTCGTCGTAGTGCTCGGTCGACGCCGCGAATCGGTCGGCTCCGGGCGGCGTGCCCTGGTAGTGCTGGGTCGGTGCCGACCGCTGCGCATCGATACCCACCGGGTCGTATTGCTCGGTCGCGGGCGCGAATTCACCCCCACCACCGAAGTGCTGCGTCGCGGCCGACCGCTGCGCGTCGACGGCCGCCGGGTCGTACTGCTCGGTGGGCGGCGCGAAGTCCCCCGCCGGCGCACCGAAGTGCCGCGTCGCCGCGAATCGCTGCGGGTCGTCGGCCGACACCGGGCGACCGCTGTACTGCTCGGTGGGTGGGGTGAACAGATCGGCGGGACCGTCGTCGAATCGATCTGCCGGAGAACCGAATCGGGCATCCGGGCCGGCAAGGTCGCCGTCGAATTTCTGCGTAGGAGCGAACCGCGCGGCCGAGCTCGACGGCTCATCGCCGAACTGCCCTGCCGGAGAACCGAATCGGGCATCCTCGTCCGCGCCGTCGAACCGCTGCGAAGCTCCGGGCGGCGCCGGATGTCCGGCGTACTGCTCGGTCGGCGGCGTGAACAGGTCGGCGGGACCGTCGTCGAATCGATCTGCCGGAGAACCGAATCGGGGGTCCTCATTCGGGGTCGGGGGGCCGTCCTGCTGGGTGGGGGCGAAGCGGGGGTTCGGGTTCGACGAACCTGGGGCGTACTGCTCGCCGGGGGCTTGGGGGTCGCCGGAGAAGCGTTGGGTGGGGGCGGAGCGTTGCGGGACCGGGCCCGACGGTGCGTCGAGGCGAAGTGGGGCCTGTCTGCCTGTGTCGGAGGGCGGGATGAAACCGGTGGGTGCGGGGAACGGCGGGGCCGAGGTCGGGATCGGGGCGGAGGATTCGCCGGGGTGGGCGCCGTCGTAGAGGTGTGCGTCGGGGAACGGGCGCATCTTCGGGAGGCCCTGGTCCGGGGTGTAGGCCGGCGGGGGCTCGGGTGCGGCGGTGGCCGTGGCGTCCGCGGGCGGGAGCGGGGTGAAATGGGTGTCGGCGGCGCGGATCTCGGCGGGGCCGGTCGGCTGGATCACCGCGGGGATGGAGATCTCGCCGGTGCCCTCGACGGGGACGCGGTGGAAACCGGTGGTCTCGGCCGGGCCTGGCGCGGCGGCAGGCGGACGGATGATCAGCGTCGGCTGGGCACCGGTCGCACTCGTCTGGCTGCGTGAGGTCTCGATGCCGCCGGTCGCGGTCACCGCGCCGACCACACGGAACTCACCGGTCGGCGTGGGAACAGGCTCCGCCGCATCATCCCCCGGCGCACCGGGCACAGCGCGGCCGCCGGTCGTCGCACCCGCAGGCGCGCCACCGGGCACAGCGCGGCCGCCCGTCGTCGCACCCGCAGGGGCCCCGCCGGGGACGTTGCGTCCAGCAGGCGCACCCGAAGGCGCGCCACCAGGAACGTTGCGGCCGCCCGTCGTGGCACCGGCAGGCGCGCCACCAGGAACAGCGCGCCCACCAGTCGTCGCACCTGGCGGCACATTCTGGGCTGCGCCTCCAGCGAAGCCGCCGGGCATGTCACGTCCCGGCACCGGGCCTGATGGCATCTGACGGGCGCCGGGCGCGGCACCGAACGCCGCGCCCGCGGTAGCGGATGCGCCAGCTCCGGCCGCCGCGCCTGCGGCACCGAATACGGCACCAGCTGCACCTGCACCGAAGGCATCGGCGGGAGCTTGCCCACCGCCGACCTGCCCGTGCCCACCGGGCTGTGGATACCCGGGCGCCCGCATCGGCGCACCACTCTGTATCGCCGCGGCCAGTGCCTCCCGCGCCGCCACCGCGAGCGCACCCGCGCTCGGGTACCGATCGGCCGGGTCCTTGGCCATGCCGCGCGCGATGACCTCGTCGAGGGTCGCGGGCAGGCCGGACAGGATCTCGCTGGGGCGCGGTGGCGTCTCGGAGAGGTGCGCGCGGATCAGCACGCTCATGCTGGCCGCGGGGAACGGCGAGGCGCCGGTGAGGCACTCGTGCAGGACGCAGGCCAGCGAGTACACGTCGGCGCGGTGCGAGATCGGGCCGACGTCGAAGCGTTCCGGCGCCATGTAGATGTAGGAGCCCATGGCCATCCCGGCCTGGGTCACCGCGCTGTCGCCCTCGGTGTGGGCGATGCCGAAGTCGGCGAGGTAGGCGAAGTCGGCGGGTGTCACCAGGATGTTGGCCGGCTTCACGTCGCGATGCACCAGACCGCCCGCGTGCGCGGCATCGAGTGCGGCGGCGATCTGCTCGACCACCGCGACCGCGCGATCGGGGCTCATCGGCCCACCGGTATGCAGCACGTTCCGCAGATCGGTGCCGGGGACCAGGCGCATGTCGATGAACAGCACCCCGTCGATCACGCCCCAGTCGTGGATCGGGATGACGTGGGGTTCGGCGAGCTTGGCCGCCGCCTGCGACTCCCGGCGGAACCGGACCTGATAGGCCGGGTCCTGCGCGAGTTCCTCCGCCAGCAACTTCAGGGCGACCACTCGGTCCTTGCCGGTGTCGTAGGCCTCGTAGACCTCGCCCATCCCGCCTTTGCCCAGCATCGACCGCAACTCGTACGGACCGAACCTGCTCCCCGTCCGTGACCCAGGTGCCTGCACCAGCGTCCGCCTCCCACTTCTCGCATGCCCGAAGACCTGCTCGTCAGAAGGAGGATTCTCCCGGTGCCACCACGCCGTGGTCAAACGCGAACACGATCGCGGCGGCTCGATCACGCAGGTCCAGCTTGCCGAATATATGCCCTACGTGGCTTTTCACGGTGACTTCCGAGATACCGAGTTCGGCGGCGATCTCGCTATTGACCCGGCCTCGCCCGATCAATTCGAGCACTTCGTACTCGCGTGCGGTGAGTTCGCCGAGCCTGCTGTCGGTGCGGGTCCCGGCCGGTTTGACGGTCCGGTAGGCGGTGAGCACCCGCCCGGTCACCGACGGGTCGAGCCAGGCGCCGCCCGCGGCCACCGTGCGCACCGCGCGGATCAGGTCCTCGGCGGGTGAATCCTTGAGCAGGAACCCCGCCGCGCCCGCGCGCAGCGCACCCGAGAGCAACTGGTCGTCGTCGAAGGTGGTGAGGACGAGTACCGGCGGCGCGTCGGGGCGAGCGCGCAGCAACCGTGTCGCATCGATACCGCCCACCCGCTTCATCCGCAGGTCCATCAGCACCACGTCGGGACGGTCGGCGGCGACGGCGGCCACCACCTCGTCACCGTCGGCGCATTCGCTGACGGTGAAGCCGTCGCGGCGGCGCAGGATCCGGCGCAGCCCGCCGCGGACGAGTTCCTGATCGTCCACGACGAGCACCGACACCGGGTTCTCGATCGGCGCGGCGGCCGTCACATGTCCTCCTGTGGTTTGGTTCTGAGCATGCCGGGCAGCATGGCCGTGATCGTCGAGCACGGGCCGGACTTGAGCGGGAACCTGGCGCGCACCGTCCATCCGTCGTCGACGGCGCCCGCGGTGATCGACCCACCGAGCAGTTCGGTGCGCTTGCGCATGCCGCGCACACCCATGCCGACGTCGTGCCGCGGGGGCGGGCCGAGCGGCAGCGGATTGGTCACCACCAGCGTGGCCGCCTCGGCGCTGACATCGAGCCGCACCGTCGCCGCGTTGCCCGGCGAGTGCTTGGCGACATTGGCCAGCGATTCCTGCCCGATCCGGTACAGCGCGTGCCCGACGGTGCCCTCGATGACGGCCAGGTCCCCGGTGCGGGCGTAGTCGACGATGAGCCCCGCGCGCCGGTAGTCGCCGACGAGTTCGTCGATATCGGCGGCGCTGGGCTCGGGCGCCAGCAGCGCGGGGCTGGTGTCGAGCATGCCGACGGTGCGGCGGATGTCGGCCATCGCCTGTCTGCCCAGGCGTTCGGCGTCGACGAGCGCGTCCACGGCCTCGGTGACGTCGTCGTCGGTCTGCAGCGCGCGCCGGGCAGCGGTCAGGTGCAGCAGGGTGATCGACAGCGAGTGCGCGATCACGTCGTGCACCTCGCGCGCGATCCGGCGCCGTTCCTCGTCGGCGGCCTGACCGGCACGAATGGCCTGGTTCTCACGTTCCTGATAGAGGAAACGGCGCTGGTATTGCAGCATCACCCCGACGAACACACCGAGCAGGATGCCGAGGACATACATCGGCAGCCCCTCCAATCGCTGCCCCTCGGTGCCCCACTGCACGTGGCCCGCGAGGTCGAAAGCGACCAGCTGCAGGATCGCGACCAGCGCGAACCCCAGGGTGATCCCGCGTGAGGCGACCGCGGCCACCTCGCCGGCGACGAGCACCAGCACGAACGGTGCGAAATCGGCACTGACCGGCTGCAACAGGAACAGTGCGCACGAGAGCAGTGCGGAGCCCTTCAGCAGTATCGGGTGCGGCTTGACCCCGAAGATCGCGAACAGCGGAATCGGCAGAAAGGCGGCGGCCATCGCTATCAGGGGCAGCGGACTCGGGAAGTAGGAATGCCGCTGGATCACGGCGGCACCGGTGATCACCAGCAGGGCCAGGTCGGTGCCGATGATGACGGCGGGCGGGTAGTCGTAGGGCAGCGACTCGATGCGCTCGGCCACGGTAGCGAGCAGCCGCCGCATCCCCGCCCGCGGCCGGTCCGCGAGCCGCCGCCAGCGACTCGTCCGGCCCGCCATACTCGCGGGAATGGCGTGACTCACCTCCATGGGGTAAGGCTAGCCGCCGAGCCGTCGGCCCGTCATCGTCCCGCGAACGGTGTCCTTCTCCTACCCGGGTAGGAGAAGAAGTCGGGTCCCCGGCACGACGATTCGGGTGACCCGCGTCCGTAGCGTTTGGGTCATCGCTCACGGAAGGTGAAGCCCATGACCTGGACCGATCAGCATCAGCGCACTGCTATCGTGCAGACCGTGCTCGCCAGGGCAGCGATCGACCCGAACGACCCAGGCCTGTTCGCCGGCCTCCCCGGGATCGACCGGCTCTTCGGCGGGATCGACGGATTGCTGCACGCCCTGTCCTACCGCTGGAACAATCATTTTCGCGCCAAACTCGAACAGGCCGAGCTCGAAGGACATACGGCCGTCGAGGCTTATCTGGAACTTGCGGCCGAACAGCCCGCGCTGCGTGCACTTCTCGACGCGCGAGCGGCGACCGTGCAGACTACGCGTACCCGCGCCTTCGCGCGCTGAATTCCCGTCCAACCAAAAACCCATGGGGGACATGACATGCCGGACAACGATTCGCCGATGCTCGAGCTGACGCGGGTGGTCAAGCAGTACCGCGTCGGCGAACAGCAGGTCCGCGCGCTCGACGAGGTGAGCATGCGGATCGAGGCAGGCCAGTTCACCTCGATCATCGGGCCTTCCGGCTCGGGCAAGAGCACCCTGCTGCACCTGCTCGGCGCACTGGACCGGCCCGACGAGGGTTCGATTCGCTTCCGCGGCACCGAGATCGGCGATCTCGACGAAGACGCCCAAGCCGCGTTCCGATTGCAGCAGGTCGGTTTCGTCTTCCAGTTCTTCAACCTGCTGCCCACCCTCTCGGCGTGGGAGAACGTGGCGGTGCCGAAACTGCTGGACGGCACCGGATTACGCAAAGCCAAGCCACGAGCGCTGGAACTGCTCGACCTGGTCGGCCTCGGTGACCGCGCGCAGCACCGGCCCGCGGAACTGTCCGGCGGGCAGATGCAGCGCGTCGCGGTGGCGCGCGCGCTGATCATGGATCCGCCGCTGATCCTGGCCGACGAACCCACCGGCAACCTCGACTCCAAGACCGGTGCGTCGATCCTGTCCCTGCTGGGAGACATCACCGCACAGGGGAATTCGGTGGTGATGGTCACCCACGACATGGGCGCGATCGCCTACTGCGACCGGGTGATCACGCTGCACGACGGGCGCATCGACGCCGACGACCTGGTGGCGGAGCGGGTGGACGCATGATCGCGGCCATGTGGGATCGGTTGCGGCTGTTCAATATCGGCGAACTGATCCGCCATCCCGGCCGCACGATCATGTCGACGGCGGTGATGGCGGTTTCGGCCGCGCTGCTGGTCGCCGTGCTGAGCATCTCCGGATCGGTCACGGGGTCGGTCGACCGGCTCACCCAGGGCCTGGCGGGCGACGCCGTCCTCGAGATCACCGGCATCACCGACGCCGGATTCGAACAGTCGCTGCTGACCCAGATCGCCGCGACACCCGGTGTCGCCAAGGCGGTTCCGATGCTGCGCAGCACGCTCGGCGCAGGCCCCGACCGGGCCATGCTTGTCGGCGCCGACCAGAACATCGCCGCGCTCGGCGGCGACCTGGCCGAGCCGATGTCGCAGCACACCACCGCACTGCTCACCACGCCGAAGGGCGTGCTGGTCGGCGCGGCGATGGGCTACCAGGTCGGCGACAGCATCCCCATCGGGTGGGGCACCGCGACAGTCGCGGGCATCCTCGACGACGAGGCGACCAACCGGCTCAACGGCGGTCACCTGGTCGCGGCGCCGCTGCCGCTGGCCCAGCTGCTCACCGACCGGGTCGACAAGCTGGACTCGGTGCAGATCCTGCCCACCCCGGGCACCGACGTGACCGCCCTGCGGGCCGCGCTGACCACCGTGGTCGACGGGCGCGCGGTGGTCGCCGAACCCAGTCTGCGGACCGCGCAGGCGGGCGGTGCCATCCAGATCATGCGCTATTCCACGTTGATGTCCTCGGCGGCGGCGCTGATGGTGTCGGCGTTCCTGATCTACAACGCGATGAGCATGGCGGTGACGCAGCGCAGGCCGACGCTGTCGCTGCTGCGCGCGATCGGCGGACAGCGTGGTCCGATGGTGCGCGATCTGCTCGTCGAGGCGGCGTTGCTCGGGCTGATCGGCGGTGTCATCGGGTCGGCGATCGGTGCGGTGATGGGCCGGGTCGCGATCGGGCGCCTGCCAGCGGCGATCGTGCAGTCGGTGGAAGCACGGACCGAGTTCATGGTGCCGGATTACGCTGTGCCGGTGGCGATCGCGGCCTGCGTCGTGGCTACGGTGCTGGCGGCGGCGATCGCGGCGCGGCAGGTATACAAGGTCGCTCCGGTCGAGGCGCTCGCGCCGGTGGAGGCCGGGCACTCGGCCGCCGACAGTGCCGTCCTGCGCTGGGCGGCGCTGGCCGGTGGTGCCGGCTTCGTCGCGGCGGCCATCACGCTGGCGTTCCTCGATCTCGGGCGGCTCTCGCTCGCCGCGATCTCGACGTCGTTCGCGGCGGCCGTGCTGCTGAGCTTCGCCGCGACCGGGCCGATCGTGCGCGGCGCCGCCGGGATCGCCCGGTGGTTCGGCGCGCCGGGAGCACTGGGCGCGACGACCTTGGAGCGGGCGCCACGCCGCGTCTGGGCGACGGCGATGACGGTGATGATCGGCGTGGCGGCTGTCGTCGCGCTCGGTGGGGCATCGGGCAATATGGTCGACTCGGCGACCGAGTCGTTCGAGAGCCTCGGCGACACCGACCTGTATGTGAGTCCCAGTCCGATAGAACAGTTCCCGACCGGGCCGGTACTGCCGCCGGATGTGGCCGAGCGGGTCGCCGCGGTGCCCGGTGTCGCGCAGGTGAGTCCGGCGCAGATGGCGTTCGCGACCGTCGGCAGCGGGCGGGTGATGCTGCAGGGCTATCCGGCTCGCGAGGACGAGGTCCGGCTCGGCGCGGTCGACAAGGCAGTGATCGAACGGATGGAGCGAGGGGAAGGCGTCGTCGTGACCAGGGACGTGGCGCGTTCGATGCACCTCGCGGTGGGCGACGAGCTCACCATGCCCACCCCGTCCGGCGAGCGCACTGTGCGCGTGTTGCAGGTGATTCCGTACTTCACCGCGGTATCCGGCGTGGTGATGATGAATCTGGATCAGATGCGCGAGTGGTATCAGCGACCCGGCGAGACGATCCTGTCGGTGCGGTTCGAGCCCGGCGCCGACCCGGAGGCGGTGCGCGCCGCCGTGCGCGCCGCGGTGCCGCAGGAGATCCACGTCGACACCGGCGCCAGCATGGTCGAGGCGATCTCGTCGAGCGTGCAGCAGGGTGCGGCGATGAGCAACATGATCCTGTGGATCGTGGTCCTGGTGGCGACGGTGGCGCTGCTCAACACGCTGATGCTGTCGGTGCTGGAGCGGCGCAGGGAACTGGGCGTGCTGCGAGCGATGGGGACCAACCGCAAGTTCCTGCTGCGCTCGGTGCTCGCCGAGGCGGCGGGCATCGGATTCATCGGCGCGGCCATCGGACTCGTGGTCGGCGCGGCGGTGCAGTACCTGGGCACCGTGGCGATCGGGCACGCGATGACCATCGACATCGTCTACCAGCCGAGTCCGCTGCTGGTCGTCTACGGCGCGGTCGCGCTGGGTCTGGCGCTGCTCGGTTCGATCCCGCCCGCGCTGCGGGCCGCGCGGATGCCGATCGTGGCGGCGCTGGCGGTGGACTGAAGTCAGCCGTCGCAGTGTCAGCGCTGTTGCGCAGGCGCTGCGACGGTCTCGTCTCGGGAGGCTCGTCGGTGGGGTAAGCCTCACGCCGCGTGGTGATTGCCAACCGGGCGGGTCGTGCTGGGGCGGCGCTCCGAGTTGCGCTGGGGCGGTTACCTTTTCAGGCCGGTGGATGGTGTCACAGTGGCACTTCCTCCCACCAGGCGATCACTTCGTCCTGAGCCGAGGGGCGTGGCGCTCCACCCGTGCCGCTGCTCCCGCGGCGGCTCATCGCGATCACGTAGTTCGCGCGGGCCGGGTCACCGGGAAAGCTGATGACCTGGTGCGCGGTGTGCATGCGGGTGCTGGCCTGGTCGGGAACCACCCAGCGGCGCAACGAGAACGGCACCCCGTCCTTGTCCCCCGGGTACTTCACCGCCGCTGGCATCGCTTCCACCACCGAACGCGCCTGTGCCGCAGTCGCGTACTCCAGCACCAGATAGCTCACGGAACCGGCATTGTTGTCGGTCCGCTCGCACTGCCAGCCCACACTGATCGGATTCCATTGCAGTGCGGGCTCTTTCCACTCCAGCTCACTCACCCCGCGCACCGCGGCACACCGCGCACCCCGATACCCCTGCCCCTCCGCCACCTCTCCCTGCGGAACCAGGGTGGGAAACACCCGCCGACTCGCCGCGAACGAATCCCCCACCGCCGTCACCGAACTCGACGGCGTCTTGGGCGCCACACCGGCGGCTTCGTCGTCCTCGTCGCCATCGGGCAACACCACGACCACCAAGGCCACCAGCAGAGCCACCAGCACCCCGATGAGCGCCACCAGCAACAACCACCCCACCCGATGCAGCCTGGACATCCGTCGCGGCGCGGGCCGCCGCGGACCGACCCACGGCCCACGCCCCATCCCCTGCAGCCCCATCGGCGGACCAGCGGGAGCAGCACCCTGGTTCGGCGGGACCCCCGGTCCAGCGACCGCTCCCGGCATAGCCGACCGCACCGACTCCGGCGCGTGCCCACCATGGACCGGTGCACCAGCTGGCACCGGGCCCTGCGCGGCCCCGGAGGCCGATCCGGGCTGCGCTGTCCCTGGCTGCGCTGATCCTGGCTGCGCTGTCCCTGGCTGCGCTGTCCCTGGCTGGGCTGATCCTGGCTGCGCTGTCCCTGGCTGGGCTGATCCTGGCTGCGCTGTCCCTGGCTGCGCTGATCCTGGCTGCGCTGTCCCTGGCTGCGCTGATCCTGGCTGCGCTGATCCTGGGTCTCCGGGCACTCGCCCCGGATCACCAAGTGCGTGCTCACTACCCGCGCTCGACGCCTGGGCGGCCCCCGGATCTCGGTCTCCCATGTTCAGCAGGTCACCGGGGCGACCACCGTCATCCGCCCGCACGCCATCGCCGACGTCGCCCACCGACGTGGCGACCGGCGCATCGACACCACCCATCTCGAACGGCTTGTCCGCCGAATCGGGCGCACCGACCGCCCCACCTCTGGCCGCCGCTCCTCCGGTACTGCTGCCTGAGTCTTCCTCCCGACCACCTACGGCCTCCGCGAATCCCCCACCGCCGCCGACGAGCTCGGAATCTGCGGCAGCGCTGGATGATTGACCCGAGCCATCCGTTCCGGTGGGTGCCGCGATCGGCGTCACGTCCGTTGGGGCGGTCGCGTTCGCCGCATCCAACCGTCCGGATTCCGCGACCGGCACGACATCGGTTGCTGCCGAATCGGATACCTCGGTCGCTGTATCGATGTCACCCGCGGGATTCCTCGCGACGCTGCCGGGCTCAGGCCGTGCTCGAGGCGCCCTCGTGTCCGCGCCCGGCAGGGCGGGCGGCGGTGATTGGGCTGGCGGCGCAGGCTGAGCAGGTGGCGCTGATTGGGCCGGCGGCTGGGGGACGAAAGGTGGTGCGGCAGGAGCGTGCTGGGCGGCAACGGGCCCCGCGGGAGCGGGCGGAGGCTGGGAGGGGTGCCAATTGCCCTGCGGCACAGGCTGGATCGGTGGGGCCGGGTTACCCGCGTAGCCGGGAGCAGGCATTGCCGGGGGCTGTGCGGGGTGCGGAAAGGCGGCCGGGGAAACCGGGACCGGTTGCTGGGTGGGCGGGTAGTAGGCCGCCGGGGGGTGAGGCAGGGCTGGTGGGGTGTTGGAGGTGAGGGCCTTGCGGGCGGCCTTGGCGAAGGCGGCGCACGAATCGAACCGCGACGCAGGGTGTTTCGCCATGGCGGCGGCCAGGACGGCGTCGAGGGCAGGCGGGAGTCCTTGGCGGCGCAGGGCCAGGGGCGGGGGGTTGAGGTAGAGGGTGCCGCGGATGATCTCGTTGGGGTCGGGTGAGTCGAAGGGGGCGATGCCGGTGAACAGCCAATACAGGGCGCAGGCCAGGGAGTATTGGTCGGAGCGGTGGTCGAGTTCGGCGCCGGTCATCTGTTCGGGGGACGCGTAGGCCAGCGTCGCGGTGAACATGCCCTGCTGGGTGAGGTGGGTGGAATCGGCGCGCAGGCGGGCGATGCCGAAGTCGGTGAGGAAGACCCGCTCGCCCTGGCCGCCGCTGGATCGGGCCAGCAGGATGTTGGCCGGTTTCACATCCCGGTGCAGCACTCCCCTGCCGTGCGCGTAGTCCAGCGCGTCGGCGACCCCTTCGATGATCTGCACGGCCCGCTCGGGCGGCAGCGTCATCGGGTCGACGGTCGCGGCGTCGACCCCGTCGACGTACTGCATGCTGATCCACAACTGCTCGCCCTCGGCACCACGATCGAAGACGGTGACGATGCCGGGATGGTCGAGCCCGGCCGCGAGATCGGCCTCCCGTTCGAACCGCGCGCGAATGCGTTCGTCGGCGAACAGGTCCCGGTTGAGCAGCTTGAGCGCGGTCATCCGATCCAGCCGCGGATGCCGCGCCAGATACACGGTTCCCATGCCGCCCTGGCCGAGCATCCGCTCGACAGTGAACCCGGCGAACACCTCACCGATATCGAGCACTGCGACCCCCTTCCGGCGCCTGTGGCGGACCAGCATGGCACCCGCACAGCGGCGTGACCACCGTCATTCGAATTCTCGCCGAAAATCGGTGAAACTTGCTAACTGTCGTCCGGTATCGTCCGGGCGCGCTCGACGAGTAGTTTGCACCGCCGGAGCAGGGCGCCGACGCGCAGTGGGTGGTGGGGAGGATTCGGTGGTGAAGTCGACCGGAAAGGCGGCTGCCTTGCGCGGGCTGCTGCACAGTGTGGTGCTGGCATCGGCCGCACTGTCCGCCGTCTCGTGTGCCATGCCCGGCACCCAGGCGGCCGTGAGCGCTCCCACGGTGACCGTGAACAGCGACGACGCCTGGCACCCTGGCCTGTCCATCATGCTGCCCGATTCGCTGGCCGCGGAGTTCACCCAGTTGCAGTCGCAGCTGCCAGGGCAGGTCGGCATGGCGCTGATGCCGGTCGGCGGTGGCCGGATGACGATCTACGGCGACTGGACCACCGGCATCGCCTGGTCGACGATCAAGGTGCCGCTGGCCGTCGCCGCGTTGCGCCACGATCAGGACCAGTCGATCTTCGAGATGGTGCAGGCAGCGATCACGGTGTCGGACAACGACGCCGCCTACGGGCTGTGGGAATCCCTCGGCGACGGGGAGGAAGCGGCCGAGGCCGTGCAGCAGGTGCTCGACGAGGCCGGTGACATCTCCAGCCCCGGCAAGGAGAGCCTGCGCACCCACCTCGACTACACCTCCTTCGGCGGCACCGAATGGTCGCTGGCCAACCAGGTCCGGTTCGCCTCGCGCCTGCCGTGCCTGCCGCAGACCGAGGTCGTCACCCAGCTGATGGGCGAGATCACGCCCGAGCAGGGCTGGGGTCTCGGCCTGCTCGACGACACCGAGTTCAAGGGCGGCTGGGGTCCCGACGACGACACCGGGGTGTACACGGTGCGCCAGTTCGGGCTGGTGCCGGTCGGCAGTGGCCGGCTGGCGGTCGCCCTTGCCGCACAAGCAGATTCGGGCACCTTCGACGACACCACCGCCCTGCTCGACCGGCTGGCGCTGCTGTTGTCGCGGCACCTGCCGGAGCTGCGCGGCGGCGTCTGCCCGCGCTGAGCGTCCCCGCTCAGCCGGGGACGACCAGGCCGGATTCATAGGCCAGCACCACCGCCTGGGCCCGGTCGCGCAGGCCGAGCTTCGAGAAGACCTTGGAGACATGGGTTTTCACGGTCTGCTCGGCCACGAACAGCGCCTCGGCGATCTCGGTGTTCGACAATCCCTTGGCGACGAGCTCGAGCACTTCCCGCTCGCGCGGGGTGAGCGAGGTCAACGCGGGCGCTGCGGGCGCGCGCACGGTATTGCGCCTGCGCGTGACGTCGGCGATCAACCGGCGGGTGATGGTCGGCGCCAGCAGCGCCTGGCCGTCGGCGACCACGCGCACCGCCCGTACCAGCTCCTCGGCGGGCGCGTCCTTGAGCAGGAACCCGCTCGCGCCCAGGCTCAGCGCCTCGTAGACGTAGTCGTCGATGTCGAAGGTGGTGAGCATCAGCACCCGCACCGGCGGATCGAAACCGGCGGCCAGGATCGCGCGGGCGGCTTCCAGCCCGTTCATCTCCGGCATGCGCACGTCCATCAGGACCACGTCGGGCCGCAATCGCTTGGCCTCGGCCACCGCGACCTTGCCATCGGGCGCGTCCCCGATGACGCTGATGTCGGGCTGGGCCGCCAGCAACGCGCCGAAACCCTGCCGCACCATCGCCTGGTCGTCGGCGATCAAAACCGTAATTGCCACTCGACCACCCTAGTGTGCGGCGACGTCTGACGGTCCACAGTCTTGGCCGGAGCGGAGGTACGCCTGGTGGGCGCGGACGCGAAGCCTTCCTCGAACTTTCGCGACGGAGCTACTCCTACGGGGTAGGCAGTTTCGCCGACACCTCGAAGCCGCCGTCCTGGGTGGGACCCGCGGCGAGCGAACCGCCGACCGCCTCGACCCTGGAACGCATGCCGTCGATGCCGTGCCCACCACCCGCGCCGGGGCGCGACGGGGTGACCGACGGCGCGTTGCGCACGGTCACCATCACCGCGTCGGGGGCGACGGCCACGGCGACGAGCACCGGCGCGCCGGGCGCGTGCCTGGCCGAGTTGGCCATCGACTCCTGCACCACCCGGTACATCGTCAGCCCGGTCGTCTCGGGGACCGCCTCGAGCTCACCGGTCACGGTCCATTCGACCGGCAGACCCGCACGCTGCGCGGACGCGCACAGTTCCGGCACATCCACCGCCCGCGGCTGCGGCGCGTGCTCGGGCAGCTGCCCGTCGCTGCGCAACACCCCCAGCAAGCCGCGGATCTCGTTGAGCGCGGTGCGCGCGGTGGCGCCGATCGACTCGAACTCCGTACGCGCCGCCGGGTCGAGATCGGTGATCCGGTAGGGCGCGGTCTGGGCCTGCACCACGACCATCGACATGTGGTGGGCTACGACATCGTGCAGGTCACGAGCGATCCGGGCCTTCTCCTCGAGGATGGCCCTGCGCGCGCGTTCGAGCTCGGTGACCTCCTCCTGCCGTTCCAGCTTGCGGCGCGAGGCGACCACGATCCGCAGCAGATAGCCGAACAGCGCCAGCGCGCCGAAACCGACCACCCAGCCCCACAGCGGGCCCTCCGCCGAACCCGGCATGGTGGTCGCGAACAGCATCGACTGCGCCGCCCAGGCCACCACCACGATCGGCACCGCGGCCCGCAGCGCCACCGCGAACAGCAGCACGAACAGCACGATGACGTGCACGACCTGGAACGGTAGATCGTTGTCCGGCGCGGGCTGGAGGATGACCGAGAACAGCAGCGCCGCGCCCGCCGAGATGGCCCAGCCCAGCGACGGGTTGACCCGCACCAGCAGGATCGGGAACGCCGCGAACGCCGCAAGCAGCGGTGCCAGGCCCGCCGCCACGTCGTGGGTGACGAACAGGGTCGGCCAGGCGATGCTGTAGAGGGTCAGCGCGACCGCCACCGTCGCGAAGTCGAACCAGGTGCGCGCGCTGACGCGGCGCGCGGCGGGGCGCAGTTGTCCGGGCATTGCTCGAGCCTACGAACCGTCCGGTCAGCGGACCTCATACCGCCGAGCGATTTCGCACCCCCTACCCTGGTGTGACCCCGGCGCCGGGTCACCCGCCCGCGCGCCCCGAGAACCGGTCCACAGCGGGATGCCCGCGGCGGGACCCGCTCCTTACCGTCGGAGGCCATGAAAACCCCGCTTCGCCCGGTACCCGCCGCTCGCCGTGCCCGTACCGCCGTCTCCGCCTCCGCCTCGTCGCACACCGGCAGCCCGGCCGAAGCCGCGCACCGCCGCCGCAGCGGTGTCGCCCTGTGCACCGCCGGCCTGGCCATGGCCGCCGCCGTCGTCATGTCGGCGCCCGGCGCCATGGGCACCACGCCCGGTGGTGGCACCGAGAACGCGGCCGCCGCGGCCGTGGTCCGCGCGCTCACCGACGACGACCCCGACGCTCCCGCGCTGATCCCGCTCGACTTCGGCTACAAGTTCGGCTACGACCCGGCTCAGCAGGACGGGCTGCTGGTGAACCCGAACGGCAGCTGTTCCTCCCCGGTGACACTGCCCGCCGAGTTCGGCCCGGCCTGCATGGCGCACGACCTCGGCTACGACATGCTGCGCTATGCCGAGCGGGTCGACGAACCGCTGGGTGCCTGGGCCCGCCGCTCGGTGGACGCGGCGCTGAACCGGCGCATCCACGCGGCCTGTGAGCTGCGCGACGACGAGTTCTCCCGGGCCCGCTGCGGCGTCATGGCCGATATCGCGTTCACCGCGGTCGACGTGAACTCGCGCAGGCAGGAGTACGGGGCCCCGGTCGTCGAGAACGTCTTCGCCACGACCGACCCGGCGGACCGGCCGAACCTGTGGCCGCTGGCGCGGACCGTGCTGGGTTTGTTCGCGGTGACGGCGGCCTCGGCCGTCATCATCGACGCGCTGCGCAAACGGCGTCGCCGCCTCGCCTGAATGCTTGCCGAAAACTAGAACATGTCCTAGTTTTCACGCATGGCCCTCACTATCGACGAAACGATCGAGATCGACGCCCCCGCCGAGAAGGTGTGGGAGGTTCTCACCGATTTCGGTCGCTACGGCGAATGGAACACCTTCTGCTACGAGGCGGCGAGCACGCTGGAGCCGGGCTCGCCCATCGATATGAAGGTGCAACTGGGCGGCAACCGCCGTCCGCAGCGGGAGTGGATTCGCACGCACACCCCCGGCGTCGAGTTCAGCTACACGATGAAGCCGGTACCGCTGGGCGCGCTGCACAGCCTGCGCTCGCACACCGTGGTGCCGCTCGGCCCCGGCCGCTGCCGCTACGAGTCGCGGTTCACCCTGGCCGGATGGCTCAGCCCCGTCGTGAACCTCGCGCTCGGCAAGCACCTGCGCGCGGGCTTCACCGCGATGACCGCCGGCGTCGGCAAGCGGGCGACCGAGATCTGAAAAACGGGGTGCGCCAGGCCGATTCGGCCCAGCGCACCCCGCTGTGTGGTGTCGTTAGACGCCCGCGGGCACCGGCAGCGCACCGCGCGCCACCTCGTAGGCCGCGCCCACCCGGTACAGGCGGTCGTCGGCCAGGGCGGGCGCCATGATCTGCAGGCCCACCGGCAGGTTGTCGTCGGCCGACAGTCCCGACGGCACCGACATGCCGCAGTGCCCGGCCAGGTTGGTCGGCAGGGTGCACAGGTCCGACAGGTACATGGCCAGCGGATCGTCGACCTTCTCGCCCAGCTTCCACGGGGTGAACGGGCTGGTCGGCGAGACCAGCACGTCGACCTGCTCGTAGGCCCTGTCGAAGTCCTGCGCGATCATCGTGCGGACCTTGAGCGCCTGACCATAGTAGGCGTCGTAGTACCCGGCCGACAGCGCGTAGGTGCCGATGATGATGCGGCGCTTCACCTCGGGGCCGAAACCGGCCTCGCGGGTCAGCGACATCACCTGGTCGGCGCTGTGGCTGCCGTCGTCACCGACGCGCAGGCCGTAGCGCATCGCGTCGAAGCGCGCCAGGTTCGACGACACCTCCGACGGCATCACCAGGTAGTACGAGGACAGCGCGTACTCGAAGTTCGGGCACGACACCTCGATCACCTCGGCGCCCAGTTCCTTGAGCACCGCGACCGCGGCGTCGAAGGAACCCAGCACGCCGGGCTGGTAACTGTCGGAATGCAATTCGCGCACCACACCGACGCGCACACCCGTCAGGTCACCGTTGGCGCCCTGGCGCGCCGCCTCGACCACGGGCGCCACCGGCACGTCGCGGGAGGTGGAGTCGCGCGGGTCGTAGCCGGCGATCACCTCGTGCAGCAGCGCGGTGTCGAGCACCGTGCGACCACACGGGCCACCCTGATCCAGCGACGACGCGCACGCGACCAGGCCGTACCGGGACACGGTGCCGTAGGTGGGCTTCACGCCGACCGTCGCGGTGACCGCGGCGGGCTGCCGGATGGAGCCACCGGTGTCGGTGCCGATGGCCAGCGGGGCCTGGAACGAGGCCAGCGCCGCCGCCGAGCCGCCGCCGGAGCCGCCGGGGATGCGGGTGGTGTCCCACGGGTTGCGGGTCGGGCCGTAGGCGGAGTTCTCGGTGGAGGAGCCCATCGCGAACTCGTCCATGTTGGTCTTGCCGAGGATCGGGATGCCCGCGGCGCGCAGCCGGGAGGTGACCGTCGCGTCGTACGGCGACATCCAGCCCTCGAGCACCTTCGAGGCACACGTGGTCGGCATGTCGGTGGTGGTGAAAACGTCCTTGAGCGCCAACGGAACTCCCGCCAGCGGCGAGGCGGGGGTCTCGCCCGCGGCCAGCGCGGAGTCGACGGCGCCTGCCGCGGCCAGCGCCTCGGTCCCGGCGATGTGCAGGAACGCGTTGAGCTCACCGTCGACCGCGGCGATGCGATCCAGGTGCGCCTGGGTGACCTCGGTGGAGGACACCTCGCCGCCGTGGATCTTGGCCGCCAGCTCCGCCGCCGACAGCGTGGTCAACTCGCTCATTCGCCCTCTCCCAGGATCTGCGGGACCAGGAAACGCTGTTCTTCCACAGCGGGCGCCTGGTCCAGCGCCTGCTCGGGAGTCAGACCTGGCACGACCACATCGGGCCTGGTCACATTGGTCGTCGGGTTCGGCGACGCGGTGGCGGGGACGTCGGCGGCGACCTCGGAGATGGTCCGCACGTGGCTGAGGATCGAATCCAGCTGACCGGCGAACTGGTCGAGTTCGGCGTCGGTCAACGCCAGCCGGGACAGCCGGGCGAGGTGAGCGACCTCGTCGCGGGAGATTGCGGGCACCGCGGGACCCCTTTCGGCTTCGGTTGGGAAGTAGTGGCTACAGCCTAATTGCAGCAGTCGACAGCCCTGCGCACGGCCGGAGCGAACGCGGAGGTACGCCTAGTCAGGGGTCGGATGGGGATGGCAGGGCTGACGGGCCCCACTGTGACAGCGCCGGTGGGTGGCCAGAGACATTTGACGGTGGTCGAGTCCTGACGTATTACTCACAGGACCGAGCTAGAGCGGCGGGCGGGAGGGTGTTTGGTATGGACGAGATCGTGCGCTACACCTACAGACTGCGCCCAGGCGCGCAAGCGGTTGCCGCGCTTGAAGCGGAATGGCACCGGTGCCGATTCCTGTGGAACGAAGCGGTCCACCAGCAACGGAGTGGCAGGAAACCGTCCTTCGCGCGCCTGTCGAAGATGCTTACCGAAACCCGTTCTCGTACAGCGTGGTTACGCGAAGGTTCCCACGTTGCCCAACAACAGACGTTGCGCACCTACTCCACCGCGTTTGCTCACTCGTTCAAGGTGAAGGGGCATGGGCGTCCAAAGGCCAAGCCGCGGAAGACGTGTCTGCCGTCGCTGGAATACACCACCCGGGGATTCACGATCAGCGATCGCAAGCTTCGGCTGCCGAACAAAGTGTCGATTCCAGTGGTGTGAAGGCTGCCCGGCAGAACACACACATGGCGCGGGAATGGGCGCAGCGAGTCGTCCGCGACCACCACACCATCGCGGTCGAAGACTTCAAACCGAGGTTCTTGGCGCGCTCCACGATGGCAAGGAAGGCGGCCGACGCCGCTATCGGGGCGGCGAAACGCGAACTGATCGAGCGCGCGGCTCGGGCGGGCCGGAAGGTGGTGTGCGAAGCCTGCGGACATACCGCAGACCGAGACCGCAACGCTGCCGGAGTGATCTTGGCAGCCACGGCAGGACCCGACCGTGGCAGCGCTGACGATGTAAGACGCCCTGCGTCCCCTCCGAGGGAGCGCGTGGCGCGGTCCGAGCTGCGCATCCCCGCGCTTCAGGTGTGAGGAGGGGTTAAACTTCGAGTCGTGCAACTCGCGCACATGCGAGGTGTATCTCTTGCGCCACCGGGTACATCTGTTGTGCTCGCATCGGCCGTTAGGAAAGGAACGCACGTGTCATACTTGCTCCGCGTGCAACTTCCGGATCGACCGGGAAGCCTCGGCTCTCTCGCACTCGCCCTCGGCGGGGTCGGCGCGGACATCCTCTCGCTCGATGTCGTCGAACGCGGCGCCGGTTTCGCGATCGACGATCTGGTGGTCGAAGTTCCTACCGGCGCGCTGCCCGACACCCTGATCACCGCCGCGGAATCGGTGCACGATGTGAGCGTCGACTCCATCCGCCCGTACTCCGGCGTGCTGGACACCCATCGCGAGCTCGAGCTGATCGACCAGGTCGCCAGCGCCCGCGACGACCGGCTCCAGGTTCTCGTCGACGGTGTGCCGCGCGTGCTGCGCGTCGGCTGGTCGACGATCATCGGGATGGGCCCGGCCGGCGCCTACCGCGTCGTCGGCAGCCCGAGTGCCCCTGAGACACAAGCGGGTTCGGCGCCGTGGATGCCGCTGGAGAAGCCGTCGTGGCTCGACGGCGAGGCCGAGTGGGTGCCGCAGATCTGGCGCGACATGGACACCAAACTGGCGGCAGCGCCACTCGGCAATTCCGGCCGGTCGCTGTTGCTCGGCAGGCCGGGCGGACCGGACTTCCGCCCGTCGGAGGTCGCCCGCCTCGGCTACCTCGCCGGTATCGTCGCCACCGTCTTGCAGTGACGGCGCTCGCCTAGGCGAGCGCCAGGCGCATGACGTAGAGCTGCAAACCCTCGTGCGGGGACCAATTGCGTTCCGGCACAGCGACGAAGCCGAGACGTTCGTAGATGCGGTGCGCGTCGACCATGGTCGACATGGTGGTGAGCGCGACCGCCTCGTACCCGCCCGCCCTCGCCTCGGCGATGACCGCGCGCACCAGCGCGGTGCCCGCGCCGAGACCGCGGGCCCGCTTCGCGACGGCGAGCATGCGGAACTCGAGTTCGCCGGGACGGGCGATCTCGGCATAGCGGGTGCCCGGCTTCGCGACGGTCAGCGAGCCCGCGATCTCGTCGCCGTCGACGGCGACGAGGACTTGCGCCGCGGTGGCGCGCTGGGCGACGTCACCCAGTTCGGTGACGTAGTCGTCCTCGGGTGAGACGTAGCCGTCGCCGACGTACACGTCGACGGTCAGGGCGGAGATCGCGTCGTATTCGCTGGGGTGTGCGGTACGGATCTCGAGGCCGGTGCCGGGGGTGAGGGCTGATATGCCGTGCATCTCGGAATGATCCCACCCGCACCGCTGTGAGCTCGCCCTCACCCGAGAATTCGGCCGCCGGTGAGCTCGCGGCTCACGACCCGAGGTAGGGCCGCAGGCCGGGGTGATCGGCGACCCAGTTGTCGGGGTTGCGCGGCGGGTAGGCGACGAGGAGCTGGTCACCGATCGCGGGCCAGTGGGCCGCGTCCCAGGCGAAACGGCGGTAGACCACGACCCCGGTGACCGACGGGCCGGTCAGCGTGCCGGTGATGGTGACGTAGTGCTCGCCGGTCATGGCGGGCAGCGCGCTGACGCCGGTGACGTAGAGCGACCCGTGTTCGAGGCTCGCTCCCCCGCCCTTCCCGGTGCGGGCGGCCACCACCGCGCCGATCGTCACGACCAGCATCGTCACCATGGCCGCCGCCATCACCACTTCGAGCATGCCTCCATGCTAGGCCCGACCTGCGCGGCCGCGTGCCCGCGTCACAGTGGCGTGAGCTCGCTGACGCCCTGTTCGCGGCGCAGCTGCCAGACCGCGCTGCGGGTGCGCTGTGATCGGCCGTTGCCGCGATCGATCAGCGCGCGGTTGGCCGTGGTGTAGATCAGTTGCGCGCCACGGGCATTCGTCTCCGGGTTCTGGAACAGCTGGACGAGCCGGTCGGTCTCCTCCACCGGCAGGCCCGCGCCCAAGTCGTCGACGGCCAGCACCTGACCGGTGTCGAGCGCTTCGAGCATGGCGGGCAGCACCCGCAGCAGCGAGCGGGTGGCGGTGGACGCGTCGGCCAGCTCGAAGGGCACGTCGATTCCCTCGTGCACCAGGCTCAGCCCGGCGCCGCGGCGATCCACCATCCGCCGGTACAGCGCGTCCCGCGCGGCGCGCAGCGTACTGAGTTCGCGTGCCAGCAGGATCGGGTCGGCGCCCCCGTGGTCGAGTTGTGCTGCCAGCGCGCCGATTTCGGCATCCAGGTCACGCAGGTAGTCGGCGTACATCGGATCGTGCTCGGCGACGAGCAGATCCTCGATGCCCAGGTCCGCTGTCCGCAACAGCATCAGCAGGCGCGCGGCGTTATCGGGTGAGCGCGAGATGTGGCTGCCGAGGTCGTTGGCGAGTTCGTCGCCTGCCGCCTCTCCCTGCTGCACCTGCAAGTTCGCCGCGAACCAGCGATAGGCGGGCACCAGCGCCTCGGCGTACATCTGTCCGGCCAGACTCAGCAGCAGCGCGTTCGGCCGCACCAACGGCACCAGCGCGGCCACACCATAGCGAGCGGGCTCGAACATCGGCCCGATCTTGATCTGATCACCGGTGCGCTCGAACACGATCCGCTTGCGCGAGCGCGGATGCGTGTACAGCCACTCCGCGATCACATCGGCGTTGTCGAGCCGGAAGCCGTAGGTGTAGGGCACCCCCTCGGCCACGAACCCCGCCACGAATTCGGTGGGCCGGTCGGCGAACCCGAGATGCGGCCTGCGCACCGGTCCCGCGTACGGATCCCAGCCGCTCACCGAATGCAGCACCGCGTCGCGCATCTGCGCGAGCGCGTCGATCAGGCTGGTCTTGCCCGCGGCGGCCACGCCGTGCACCGCGGTCACCGGCACCGCCACCGGCCCACCGACGCCCTTGCTGAGCCGCAATTGCTGCGCCTCGGCCAGCGATCGGTGATTGGTCACCTGAAAACTACGCAGCACGTGGCTCGTCCGCCTCTCCGAAATCTTTTGGCCAGACTAGCCGGGCCGCACGGTGCGCGCGGCCCGGCCGTCGGCGAGCCGAACTCGGGTTCGCTAGCGGCTCAGGTCCCTGAACCGCGTGACAGCCAGCGGGAAGAACACCACGATCAAGACCACCGGCCAGGCGACCGCGAGCAGTTCCGCGTTGGTCGCGGCCCAGGAGTCGCCGGTCGCCACCGGGTTCCCGAACAGGCCGCGCACCGCGGTCGCCGTCGCCGACATGGGGTTCCATTCGACGACCGCGCCCAGCCACGACGGCATCGATTCCGGCGAGGCGATGGCGTTGGACAGGAAGGCGACCGGGAAGACCAGCATCTGCACCGCCTGCACCAGTTCCGGCTTGCCCGCGACCATGGCCAGGTAGATGCCGATCCACAGCATCGCGAACCGCAGCAGCAACAGCAGCCCCACCGCGCCGAGGAACGCGGCGATTCCGCTGTGCCAGCGCCAGCCGACCAGGTACCCGACCGCGATCATCACGGTCAGTCCGACCGCCGACTGCAGCATGTCGGCGATGCTGCGCCCGACCAGCACCGCGGCCGAGTTCATCGGCATCGAGCGGAACCGGTCGATGACGCCCTTGTTCAGGTCCTGGGTGACCGAGAGCATCGTCGCCTCCAGACCGAACGCCATGGTCATGGTGAGCATGCCGGGGACCAGGTAGTCCGTGAAATCTCCCTCGATGCCCTGTCCGCCACCGATCAGGTAGCCGAACATCAGCAGCAACATCACCGGGAAGACCAGCCCGATGACCACCTGAACGGGCTGGCGCACCCAGTGCGCCAGCTCGCGCCTGGTCATCGTCCAGGAGTCGGCCACCACCCAGCTCAGCGTCGAATCCCTCTGCAGTGTCGTGCTCATGCCGCGTTCTCCTTCGTCAGGTGCAGGAAGACTTCGTCGAGGGTCGGGCGCCGGACCGCGATGTCCTCTGGCTCGATCCCGTTCGCCGCCAGCGCCCGGACGGTCTCGGTCAGGGCCGCCATCCGGTCGCTGACCGCGGCGCTGACCATCCGCCGGTCCTCGTCGACCACCGCATCGCCGGGCAGGAGCGAGGCCGCGCGCGCCAGCTGGGACGCGTCGTGCAGGACAACGTCGATGCGGTCACCGCCCGTTTTCGTCTTCAGCTCGTCGGCGGTGCCTTCCGCGATGACCTTGCCGTGGTCGATCACCGAGATCCGGTCGGCCAGCTGATCGGCCTCCTCCAGGTACTGCGTGGTCAGCAGCACGGTGGTGCCGCCGTCGACCAGCGACCGCACCGAATTCCACACCTCCGTGCGGCCGCGGGGATCGAGCCCGGTCGTCGGCTCGTCGAGGAAGAGCACCTGCGGTTCGGAGATGAGCGAGGCAGCGAGGTCGAGCCGCCTGCGCATGCCGCCGCTGTACTGCTTGACGGCTTTCGTTCCGGTGTCCGCGAGCCCGAACCGGGCCAGGAGCTCGTCGGCCCTGACGCCGGCGCGGCGCGCGCCCAGGTGGTAGAGCCGCCCGAACATCTCCAGGTTCTGCCGTCCGCTGAGCTCCTCGTCGACGGCCGCGCTCTGGCCGAGCAGCCCGATCCGGGAGCGCACCCGGTCGGCTTCCTTGCGCACGTCGAGGCCGGCGACCTCGACCCGCCCCGCCTCGGGACGCAGCAGTGTCGACATGATGCGCACGGCCGTGGTCTTGCCGGCGCCGTTCGGGCCGAGCACCGCGTGCACGGTACCGGCCCGGACAGCGAGATCGAGGCCGTCGAGCGCCGGCTTGGCCCCGTAGTTCTTCCGCAGGCCTTCGACGACGATCGCCGGATCGTGGTCAGTCACTACACCCCTCCATCACTCAGTGATCAAATTTGACTAGATGGCAAAGGTACGGCGCCCGCGGCAATTAGTCAAACTTGAATACTGCTATTTTGGTCAAAATTGATCAGAAGGGAGCCGTCCATGTCAGCGATCCGCCTGCTGGTCCTCGGCGCGGTCCGGCAACACGGACGAGCACACGGCTACCAGGTCCGCAACGACCTGGAGTTCTGGGGCGCCCACGAGTGGTCCAACGCCAAGCCCGGCTCGATCTACCACGCACTCAAGCAGATGGCCAAGCAAGGACTCCTCGTCGAACACGAGGTCGCCCCGAGCACCGTCGGCGGTCCGCCCCGCGTCGAATACGAGATCAACGACAAGGGCACCGAGGAGTACTTCGCCCTGCTGCGCCAGGCCCTGACCTCCTACGACCAGAAGGTGGACATGCTCTCGGCGGGCATCGGCTTCATCGTCGACCTACCCCGCGACGAGGCCGTCGCCCTCCTCCGTCAGCGGATCGCCGGGCTCGAACAGTGGCGCGCCTCGGTCACCGAGTACTACACACCGGAACAGGGCCCCGGACAGCTCGGCCACATCGGCGAGATCATGAACATGTGGGTCCACTCGGCCGACAGCGAAGCGGCCTGGACCCACGGCCTGATCGACCGCATCGAAGGCGGCGCCTACATCTTCGCCGGTGAGGGAGATCCGTTCGTCGGCGTGCTCGCCGACGACGAGCCGAACCCGTTCGCGACGGGACCCCATCCGGCGGACTCCCGCTGACGGATCGCCGCGAATCGATACCCGCACCCTGCGGATTCACGTTCTCGGTCGGTGGCAGTAGCCGGGCGAGTCCGCCTGCGACGCACTAGCATGCGGGGCACACCGCGACCGGCCGGTCGACGGGCCGGCGTCGACGACGAGGATGGGTGCGCAGGATGGCTGTTCGGATGATGGTTCGCGGGGTTGTCGTCGCGGCGGTGACGGCCGGGGCCGCGGTGCCGGTGGTGCTGCTCGGCGCACCGAACGCGGTGGCGGATCCGTGTCCGAACGGGACCGCGCGGGTGTTTCTCGGGGACGAGACGAACTCGTGTCAGGGGGCGGGATCGCAGACCTATGTGCTGGCCGGTGTGTCGAAGGTGTGCTCGATGACCAGTACCGATGTGACGATCGATATCGACAGCGAGAGCAAGAAGTTGCGGCGGCATGTGGAGATTCGGAACGGGCAGTGTGCGTCGTTCCAGCTGCGGGGGCAGACCGGGGCGACGGTTACCGTCACGCCGAACTGAGATTGCGCTGAGTCGGGTGCGGGATCCGCTGCGCTACAGCGGATCCCGTCGACGACTACTCGTCCTCGGTGGATTCCGGCGCGGGTGACACTGCGGCGGGCCCCTCTTCGAGCAGCAACCGGAACCCGTCCTCGTCGAGGATAGGCACGCCGAGCTCCTCGGCCTTGGCCGCCTTCGAGCCGGGCGCTTCGCCGATCACCACGAACGCCGTCTTCTTCGAGACCGAGCCCGCCGCCTTGCCGCCGCGGATCAGGATCGCTTCCTTGGCGCCGTCGCGGGTGAAGGTTTGCAGGGAACCGGTGACGACGATGGACAGGCCGTCGAGGTTGCGTTCGATGGAGTCGTCGCGTTCGTCTTCCATGCGGACCCCGGCCGCGCGCCATTTGTCGACGATGGCGCGGTGCCAGTCGACGGTGAACCATTCCACGACCGCGGCGGCGATGGTGGGGCCGACGCCGTCGGTGGCCGCGAGTTCCGCGCCGGTGGCCGCTTCGATGCGGTCGAGGCCGGCGAATTCGGCGGCGAGGGCGCGGGCGGCGGTGGGGCCGACATGGCGGATCGACAGGCCGACGAGCACCCGCCACAGCGGAGTGTCCTTGGCGGCGTTGAGGTTTTCCAGCAGGCGGGCACCGTTGGCCGACAGCGCGCCGTCCTGTTTGGTGAACAGCGGGACACCGAGCAGGGCCTGCTCGTCGAGCGAGAACAGGTCGCCCTCGTCGGTGATGGCGCCCGAGGTGAGCAGCGCGTTGGCGGCTTCGTAGCCGAGGGCTTCGATGTCGAAGGCGCCGCGGCCAGCCAGGTGGAAGACGCGTTCACGCAGCTGGGCCGGGCAGTGCTGCTGGTTGGGGCAGCGGATGTCGGCGTCGCCCTCCTTGGCAGGGGCCAGTTCGGTGCCGCATTCGGGGCAGTGCGTCGGCATCACGAACTCGCGTTCGTCGCCGGTGCGGGCGTCGACGACGGGACCGAGGACCTCGGGGATGACATCGCCCGCCTTGCGGATGGTGACGGTGTCGCCGATCAGCACGCCCTTGCGCTTGACCTCGGAGCCGTTGTGCAAGGTGGCCATGGCGACGGTCGAGCCGGCGATGGAGACCGGCGCCATCACCGCGAACGGGGTGACCCGGCCGGTGCGCCCGACATTCACCTCGATATTGAGCAGCGTGGTGGTGGCCTCTTCGGGCGGGTACTTGTAGGCGATGGCCCAGCGCGGCGCACGGGAGGTGGAGCCGAGGCGGCGCTGCAACGCCATCTCGTCGATCTTGATCACCTGACCGTCGATCTCGTGCTCGATATCGTGGCGGTGCTCGCCCCAGTAGGCGACCCGCTCGATGACCGCCTCGATGCCCTTGACCAGGCGGGTGTGCTCGGAGACCGGCAGACCCCAGGCGGCCAGCGCCTGGTAGGCCTCGTGCTGGGACTTCGGGCGGTAGCCCTCGATGCGGCCGAAGCCGTGACAGATCATCCGCAGCCTGCGCTGGGCGGTGATCGCCGGGTTCTTCTGGCGTAGCGAACCGGCGGCGGTATTGCGCGGATTCGCGTACGGCGGTTTGCCTTCGGCGACGATCTGGGCGTTGAGGGTCTCGAAGTCCTCGAGCCGGAAGTACACCTCGCCACGCACTTCCAGGAGCTCCGGGATCGGGAAATCCTCGGTCGGGGTGAGCTCGGTGGGGATGTCTTCGATGGTGCGCGCGTTGAGGGTGACGTCCTCGCCGGTGCGGCCGTCGCCGCGGGTGGCGCCGCGCACCAGCTTGCCGTTCTCGTAGACCAGGTTCAGCGCGACGCCGTCGATCTTGACCTCGCACAGATAGTGCAGGTCGGGCCCGGCCTCGGCTTCGACCCGGCTCGCCCAGGTGCGCAGCTCGTCGTAGTCGAAGACGTTGTCCAGCGACAACATCCGTTCGAGATGGTCGACGGCGGTGAAGTCGGTGGCGAACCCGCCACCGACGAGCTGGGTCGGCGAATCGGGGGTGCGCAGGTCGGGGTGCGCCTCCTCGAGAGCCTGCAACTGCCGCAGCAACGTGTCGAACTCGCCGTCGGTGATGATCGGCGCATCGCGCACGTAGTAGCGGAACTGGTGCTCGCGCACCTCGTCCGCCAGCTGCTGCCACTGCACCCGCTGCTCGGGGGTCGCGCCCGGCTCGGCACTCACGGAAACCACGCTGTCACTCACCTGTCGAACAGTAGTCGAGCCCACCGACACATCCGTCGACCGTTCCCGCACGTCGCGGGCTCATTCCGGCGCGATAACCTCGAGCCTCGGGAAGTAGGTGCGGTACCTCGCGGCGTCGCGCGTCAACAATCGGTACCCGCTGACCGCAGCGTGCGCGCCGATGTAAAAGTCCGGTAGCGGTGAGCGTTTGTCGCCACCGCGGCGCCGGTAGGCAAGAAACGCCTTGGCTGCCAGGAACCCCGCATCCCACGGCAGCGGCTCGCGATCGAACGAGCCCACTGCAGAGCCGACTCCAATGATTCCTTGGTCGCATAGCCGATCGAAACCTCAGCGTAGATCAGCGGATTGATCACCACGCGCCCCGCGTTGCGGGCTGTCGACAATGCAGAGGCAGACCACTGCTCCCATGTCGGATCGCCGTCGAGAACATCGATCAGCACGCAGGTGTCGACCAGGGTTGCGCGCCGCGGCGCGGTGACAGCTTCAGTCACGCAACAGCGCCATGATCTCGTCGGTCGTCAAGCCACCCACATCAGGATTGTCGAATCGGTGGCGCCGCATCTGCCGTACGAGCCGCTCACCGGGACTGTCCGCCCCGCCACGCGCCACGATGCGCAACGTGCCACCGTCGTCGACAACGTCGAGTTCGTCGCCTTCACGGAGGTTGAACTTTGCCCGTAGCTCGGCCGGGATAGTGACCTGGCCGTTCGCGTTCATCCGCACATCAACCTCCATCTAATAGATGCCTTCCTATTAGATGGTAACTCGTCGCCCGCAGAGCGGGACCCCCTCACTCGACGGTGATCGACTCCGGTTCCTCGGCGAAGGCGCGGGCGACGTCACCGGTGAGCGCGAGCGCCTTGCGCGACCACGACAGCGGCGCGCCCGCCAGCCCGCAGGACGGGGTGACCAGTATCCGGTCGGCGAGGACGCTGCGCGGGAAGCCGAGGCGGTCGATCAGGCGGACACCGGGTTCGGCGATCGCGCGCCAGGTGATCGGTGCGACCGGGGCCGCCGTCGGAGTCAGGCCGAGCGCGACCTTCTTGCCGGAGTCGAGGATCTCGCCGATCGCGTCGAGGTCGGCGGTGGTGATCGTCGACGCGTCGAAGGAGATGGCGGCGGCCGCCGTGCGGCCCAGCGTGGTGAGGGCGGGACGGGACGCGCAGGTGTGCAACAGGACCGGCGCGGACTGGGCGTCGATCACCGTGTCGAGGATGTGCAGCGCCTCGGGTTCGGGCAGCGCGCGAATGGTGTTCAGGATGCTCGGCCCTTTCAGGGAGCCCTCGAGCACGGTGGTGAGCCGGGGTTCGTCGAGCTGGATGACGACCTCAGCGCCGAGGCGGCGGCGAACCTCCGCGGCGTGCCGGGCCAGCCCTTCGGCAAGGGATTCCGAAAGATCGCGCACCGCACCGGAATCGGTGAGGATGCGGTGACCGCCGGGGAGTTCGACCTCGGCGGCGAGGGTGAGCGGGCCCGCCGACTGGAGTTTCACCACGCGCCCCGCACCGGCCAGACCCGCTGTCTCCCAGGCTTCTTCGATGGCGTCGAGGTCGGCGTGCAGGAGATCCCTGGCCCGGCGCGACACCGCGCCGGGGCGGGCGGCCAAGCGGTAACCACGCGTCGTGGAATCGAAACGCAGGTCGACGAGCAGCGCCGAGACCCGGCCGATCATGTCGGCGCCGACACCGCGATCGGGCAGCTCGACCAGATGCGGCAGGTCGGGCAGCTCGCCGATGATCGTCGCGGCGGCCTCGCGGGGGTCGGTGCCCGGCCAGGAGCCGATCCCGGTGGCGATGCCGGCGACGAGCGGGTCGACGGGTTCCGGTGCGGCGGCTTCGTGCGAGGTCTCGCTTCGCCAGAGTGTCACGCGCTCAACACCTTTCGTGTCGTCGAAACGGAGCCGCCACCCGGACGGGTGCGGACGCTCCGATGGTCCTGATGTCGACCGATCGGCGCGAGAGTGAACGATGTGCGCGGGTGAGCCCTAGACCGCATCCGCCGAGACGCCGGCCCGATCCGTGCCGTTGATGGTGCCGCTGCCGACCACGGTGTCCCCGCCTTCGGCATCAGGCAGGTAGAGCACGATCGCCTGACCCTTGGCGACACCGGTGAGCGGTTCACGCAGCCGGGCGACGAACCCGTCACCCTCGGGCTCGACGACAGCGGGTGCGGTGCCACCGTGCGCACGCACCTGCACGACGCACTCCACCGGCTCGCTCGGGCGCACGCCGGAGGTCCAGATCGCGCGATCGGCCGTGACGACATCGACCTGGAGGTCCTCCACCGAACCGACGCTGACCGTCCCCGAATCGGGATCGATACCGGTCACATAGCGCGGCTTGCCGTCGGCGGCGGTGTGGGTCAGGCCGAGCCCCTTGCGCTGGCCGACGGTGAATCCGTGCACACCCTCGTGCTCACCGAGGACGGTGCCGTCGGAATCGACCAGCGCACCGGGGCGAATGCCGATCTTGGCGCCGAGGAAGGCGCGGGTATCCCCGGAGGGGATGAAGCAGATGTCGTGGCTGTCGGGCTTGTTCGCCACGGCCAGACCACGCTCGGCGGCTTCCTCGCGGATCCGCGGCTTCGGGGTGTCACCGACCGGGAACATCGCGCGCGCGAGCTGCTCGGCGGTGAGGACCGCGAGCACGTAGGACTGGTCCTTGTCGGCGTCGACCGCGCGGCGCAGCACGCCGTCGGAGAGCCGGGCGTAGTGGCCGGTCACGACGGCGTCGAAGCCGAGGGCCTGCGCGCGGTCGGCGAGGGCGGAGAACTTGATCTTCTCGTTGCAGCGCAGGCACGGGTTGGGCGTCTCGCCCGCGGCGTAGGCGGCGACGAAATCGTCGATCACGTCTTCCTTGAAGCGGTCGGCGAAGTCCCAGACGTAGAACGGGATGCCGAGCACGTCGGCGGCGCGGCGCGCGTCACCGGCGTCTTCCTTGGAGCAGCACCCGCGGGAACCGGTGCGCAGCGTGCCCGGCGTCGCCGACAACGCCAGGTGCACCCCGACCACCTCGTGGCCGGCGTCGACGGCCCGCGCCGCGGCCACCGCCGAATCGACGCCACCACTCATCGCGGCGAGTACTCGCATCAGGCACCTCCTCTAGCGCCGGCCATGCCCGCGGCTCTGGCCCGTTCGATGATCTGCGGAAGAACGGTCAACAATGTCTCGATATCGGCCCCGGTCGAGGTGTGCCCCAGCGAGAACCGCAGCGAACTGCGGGCCTGCCACGGCTCGACACCCATCGCGATCAGCACATGACTCGGGGAGGCCACGCCCGCATTGCAGGCCGAGCCGGTGGAGCATTCGACACCGGCGGCGTCGAGCAGCATGAGCAGCGAGTCGCCCTCGCAGCCGGGGAAGGTGAAGTGGGCGTTGCCGGGCAGCCGACGCTCGTCGGCGGGCCCGTTGAGCACCGCGTCGGGCACCGCGGCCCGCACACCGTCGATCAGCTGCTCGCGCAGCACGCGCAACTGCTCGGCGCGCGCGGGCAGGTCACCGACCGCTTCGCGCAGCGCGGCGGCCATGCCGACGGCCGCGGCCACATCGGAGGTGCCCGAGCGCAGGTCGCGTTCGTGTCCGCCGCCGTGGACCAGCGGCACACACGGCACCTGCCTGCCGAGCAGCAGCACGCCGATGCCGTGGGGACCACCCGCCTTGTGCCCGGTGACGCTGAGCGCGGCCAGCCCGCTCGCGCCGAAATCGAGGGGGAGCTGGGTCACCGCCTGGATCGCGTCGCTGTGCATCGGAACATCGAATTCCCGGGCGACGGCGGCCAACTCGGTGATCGGCTGGACGGTGCCGACCTCGTTGTTGGCCCACATGACGCTGACCAGCGCGACCTCGTCGGCCTGCTCGGCGAGCACCTCGCGCAGCGCGTGCGGCGAGACGGCACCCTCGGCGTCGACGGGCAACCAGGTGACCCGCGCGCCCTCGTGCTTCTCCAGCCACTCGACCGCGTCGAGCACCGCGTGATGCTCGACCGCGCTGGTGACGATCCTGGTGCGCCGCGGATCGCCCGCCCTGCGCCCCCAGAAGACGCCCTTGACGGCCAGATTGTCACTCTCGGTGCCACCGGAGGTGAAGATCACCTCCGACGGCCGCGCCCCCAGATCGGCCGCGATCGACTCGCGCGCCTCCTCCAGCGACCGCCGTGCGGCCCGCCCTGATCCGTGCAGCGACGAGGCATTACCCACCGTGCTCAGCGCAGCCGTCATCGCCTCGACGGCGGCGGGCAACATCGGAGTGGTCGCCGCGTGGTCGAGGTAGACCGTCCTGGGCGCACCGTTGACCGGACCCGTATAAGCCGACTTCATGACCGACAAAGCCTATACCACCGCTGACCTGGGCATCTTCGGGGTCCACCCCTGCTCTCTACGATGTTTCTACGATTTACCCAGGATCCTCAACACAGGTATCACCCCTCTGTATTCCTGGATCGGCGGCGAGAAGGCCGGTCCTCACCCTTTGCCGAACCGGTGTGGTGCCGGATGAACGAGTGAACAACATGCCGCATCGGTCGGGACACGCGCCCGTGTGACGACGGGGAAACGGCGGTCGGATTCACTATTGTCCGGGGTCATGTTGCGAATCATCCGGAGAGTCGGTTACGTCGCCTCAGCGCTGGCCATACTGTCGCAGCCAACCGCGCATGCCGATACCGTGAATCTGCCACCGCACGAGAAGACTTTCGAGTCGGATATGGGCAGTTTCACCGTCGGCACACACAACGAAGCCGTCTATCGAATCGCGCCGTTGAACGGCAACCCCACCAGCCGTGAAGCGTTGGTATCCACCGTCGCGTACGGACGGCTCGACGGGCAGGCCGAGGGCGTGCTCAAGACCGGATACACCGTCGGCTGCGCGGCCAGGATCGGTGTCGTGCTCCCCGGCATCGATCCCACCACGGAATTCGGGCTCGAGGGGCCGCAGCAGAACGCCGCGACGGAGCAGGTGCAGCGGCAGGCCACAGAGCAGTCGCAGTCGGACACCGTCGAGCAGTCGAGTTCCGGCGAGACGGTGCAGTCCCATACGGAGCAGTCCGGGCAAGCACAGGAGACCGAACAGCGACAGTATCAGGAGTTCAACGGCATCACCCCCGCCATCGCGGTGGACCCGGGTCTGTTCCTGGAATTGGAACTGCAACCCGGCGACATCACCAACGTCGATATCGGGGACGGCAAGCCGCTGATCCCGGGCAAAACCGTGCGGATCGTGACCCGCGACTTCCACATCAAAGTCGACAACTGCGTCGGCCCGGCCACCATCCGCCAATACACCTACGTGCAAACCAGAACACCCGAAGTCGACGACAGCGGAGCGGTGTTCGGCGAGCCCACCACACTGTGAATACTCCGTCCGGCGATTCCGAATTCGAATAACCGCTGATGTGGGAGGGTGCGACCCATGCTGATCGAATACGGGGTGTGGATTACGCGGTTGGCGCTCGCCGTGGTGTTCGGGTTGTCGGCCTGGGGGAAGTTGGCCGATCGCGCAGGCACGCGGCAGGCGGTAGGCGAGTTCGAGGTGCCGGTGCGGTGGGTGCCCGCCGTGGCGTGGGGGCTACCGGTCGCCGAGGCGGTGCTGGCGGTCGGCGTCGTCCTGCCGTGGACGGCCGCCGCGGCGGCGGTCGGCGCGCTGCTCCTGCTGACGGTGTTCACGGTGGTCATGGCCGGCTTGTTGCGGCGCGGCAAGCACCCCTCGTGCTCCTGCTTCGGCGCGGCGAGCACGCGGCCGATCGGTGCGCGCAGCCTCGTACGCAACGGTGTGCTGATGGCGCTCGCGGCCATGGTCCTGTGGGGCGCGCTGGCTCATCCCTCGGTGCCCGCCGGACTGGCCGCCGATGCCGCGACCGGGCTCGCGCTCGGCGCGCTGCTGTGCGGGGTTTTGGCGTGGCTGGTCGGCCAGGTCGGCGCGCTGCGGCGGCGCCTGGACGAGCAGGCGCTCTCGACGCTGGGCGCCGAGGGCTTGCCGGTCGGCTCGGTCGCACCGGAGTTCGAACTGCTCGACGTCGCGGGCGCCCGCACAAACCTCGCCGAGCTGCTCTCGGCGGGTCGGGCAGTGCTGCTGGTGTTCGTGCACCCGGGCTGCGAGATGTGCGCCGCGCTGGCCCGCGAACTGCCGCGCTGGCGGGCGCGCACGGACATGACCATCGTCGTCGTCGGCAACGGCGACGCCGCCGAGCAGGCCATGTGGGGTATCGAACAGGGTCTTGGCGAGATCCCGTCGCTGGTGCAACAGAGCAACGAGGCGGCGCTGCGCTACCGCGTCCGCGGCACACCGTCGGCTGTGCTGATCGACGTCGAGGGCCGAGTCGCCGCGCCCGTTGCGCGGGGCGCTATCGCGATCCGTGAATTGACTTTCGCCGGGAAGTCCATCCGGACCCAGCTTTCCTCTCGAAGCAATGGCGACCACGCTGCTATCCAGCATCAGAACTGACCTCTCAGCCCGGTTACCGCCGCCGGAAACGGGCGTCCAGTCGAATTTTAATTGGCGCACAAAGAATTTCGTTTACAACAGCGCTCGCACGCCGATACGATATTGAGTGCTCTGATGCAGAACCGCACGCAAACCCCATCCACTACTTTTGGCAGGGAGATGTCATGGCGGACTTCGCATTCACCGATCACTCCGGCAAGGAATTCATCATCCGGCTCACCAACGAGCAGCGCATCGCGGAAGCGCGTCGGATTCTGTCCGGCGAGGAGCAGATGTCGATCCATGTCATGGGCCGCATCAGGAAACAGTCCGTCGACTACAACCCGGGTTGGAGCTTCCACCTCGACCCGGACACGATCACCTTCTTCACCGTGGCGATCGAGGTCTGCGACTCGGGGATCAACTACCTCGAAGACCACGTGGACGAGGCCTGCGGCGCTTTCCTGCCGGGTTGCTTCTGGTGTCCGTGGTCGTCCCGGCTCACCCGAGAGATGCGCTAGCGGCTACGCCGTCGGCGACGGACCCCGGCCGAATGCTTTCGGCCGGGGTCTGCCGGGTGCAGAGCGCGCGCGACCGCACCTCGTTCCCGCGGCCGACGCCGGGTCAGCGGGTCGGCGAAGGTGTGGATGACCGAACGCTGCCGAGGAAGTTCGCGATGGTCGCCCAGGTGGTGTCGCGGGCGGCGGGGCCCGCGATGATGCCGAGGTGACTTCCCGGGACCTCGGTGAAGCGGACCTCGGCGGCGCCGGTGAGGACCTGGACGCCCGCGGCGACGGACGCCGAGGAGGCCAGGGCGTCCTTGGTGCCGCCGATCAGCTGGGTCGGCGCCGTGAGTTCGGTGAGGTCGATCGCGCGGTCGGGGCGCAAATGCACTGTGCCCTTCAGCATTTCGTTGCGGATGATCAGCTGGCGATAGGCCTGGCGGTAGAACCGGCCCGGGTAGCCGGGCATGGTGTCCATGAATCGGTCCACCGATTGCATGCGGGCCAGCGCTTCGGTGTCGGCGATATTGCGGGCGATGTACCAGGGCTTGGTGAGCTCGCGGTCGATCGACTGGATACGGAATCCGGCCCGCACACCGTACTTCGGAACGCCACCGGCGACCCGGACCGGCAGGGTGACCTCGCGGCCGCCGGTGAGCTGGCCGAACCTGCGGGCCAGCGAGATCTGGCCGTTGCGCCGCTGATCGAACGGGGTGCCGACCGCGGTGACCGAGCCGATCGGCAGGTCCGGGTGGGCCGCGGCGGTGAGCACGCTCATGGTGCCGCCGAACGACCATCCGATCAGGTCGACAGTGGCGCCCTGCGCGTCGGCGCCGACCGTGGCGATCGCCGTCGGCACGATGTCGTCGACCCATTCCTCGAAGCCGAGATCGCGGTCCGCGTAGGTGATCTCGCCGTAGTCGAGCACATAGACCTCGCGACCAAGGTCGAGCAGGAATCGCACCAGGCTCTGGCTCGGCCGCATGTCGTAGCAGGAAATGGTCACTGCCAGCGGCGGGACCAGGAGCACTGGATCGCCCGTGGCTGGGGTGGCGCGCCGGTAACGCAGGAGCCGGCGGTGCGGTTCGTCGTAGACGATGTCCGACGGCGTCGGCGTGTACGGCTCGACGCCGTCACTGAAGAGTGCGACCGCGTTGCGCAGCGCAACCGACAAGGGGCCCATGTAGATCTCCGGATAGATCGCGACGACGAGGGAAACTACCTGTAACCCCCCGTATCACCATATCGGTTCCCGCGGAGCTTCCTCCGAGCAGGGCCGGTTTCCGCCGTGCCACAATGCGGCATGACCATCAAGTTCGATGCTCTCGACGCCGCATTGCTGGCCGAACTGGCGCGCGACCCGCGGGCGCCGATCCTCGAGCTGGCACAGCGGCTCGGCATCGCCCGCAACACCGTGCAGGCGCGGATGAAGCGGCTGGAGTCATCGGGCGCGGTGCACGGCTATCCGCCCGATATCGATGTGCAGGCGATCGGTTTCGCCGTGCACGCGTTCCTTGGCATCGAACTCGATCAGAACAAGATGGATCCGATCATCGAGACGCTGCGCGACTTCCCGCACGTGCTCGAGGTGCACGCCACCACCGGTCGCGCCGATCTGCTGGTCCGCATCGCCGCGCGATCACAGCAGGATCTGCTCGAAATCATCCAGCGGGTGCATGCCATCGACGGCGTGAATCACACCGAGACGATGCTCGCGCTGGCCACTCCGATCAAGTATCGGAGCCTGCCGCTGGTCGACCATCTGACCAAGCGGGCGAACCAGTCCTGATGTGACGCAGGTCTCCTTACCTCGAGCAGATTGACACATCCACCCCAGTGGTCCAGATCACTTTTGAGCAGACTGATCAACTTTTCGACTGACTGTTGACACCGATTACCCCTCCACGGCACATTTCGCTGCACCGATAGCAAGTTCCTTCGTTGCGCAGCTCACGATCTGGGCTGTGGAAAGTGTGGTGAGGCGTCTATGACCACCGTCGTCTGTCCGACCGCCCGGCCGCAGGCCGAGCCTGCCGCGCCCTACGACCTCGCCGATCGCTATCGCTCCGGGGCGGGCCCGGTTCTGCTCACCGGTGTCCAGGCCATCGCCAGGCTGCTGGTGGAACAGCATGTGCGCGATATCCGCGCCGGGCGCCGGGTCGCGACATTCGTCTCCGGGTATCAGGGCAGCCCGCTGGGCGGGGTGGACAAGATGCTGCTGGGCATGCCGGACGTGCTCACCGAACACGACATCACCTTCGTCCCCGGGTTCAACGAGGAGCTGGCCGCCACCTCGGTGTGGGGCAGCCAGGCCGACCTGCCCGCCGGGCGGGCGACCCACGACGGCGTGGTCGGCGTCTGGTACGGCAAGGGGCCGGGGGTCGACCGCGCGACCGACGCCATTCGCCACGCGAATATGTACGGCGTGAACCCGCGCGGCGGCGTTCTGCTGCTGGTCGGCGACGATCCGGCGTCGAAGTCGTCGACGGTGCCCGCCGTCAGCGAGCGTTCGCTGGCCGCCATGGGTGTCCCGGTGCTATTCCCGCGCAACGCCGAGGAGATCATCACCCTCGGGATGCAGGGCATCGCGATGTCGCGGGCTTCGGGCTGCGTGGTGGCGTTGAAGATCGTCGCCGATGTCGCCGACGGGGCGTGGACGGTCGACGCGGACGTGGCCGATCTCGCCGTCACGGTGCCCGAAGTGCAGTGGGAGGGACGGCCTTTCACCTACCGGCAGCGTCCGATGGCGGCGCCGACCGACAGCGTGCTCGCCGAGGCCGACCTCTACGGGCCGCGCTGGGCGACCGTGCAGGCCTTCTCGGCGGCCAACGCCCTCGACACCGTCGAGGTGGATCCGGCCGAGGCGAAGGTGGGCATCGCGGCCACCGGGACCACCTTCGACGCGGTCCGCCAGGCCCTGCTCGACCTGGGCGTCGACGAGGCGGCCATGCACCGCGCCGGAATCCGGCTGCTGCGCATCGGCATGCCCTACCCCGTCGGCGCGGCCGCAGTCACCGAGTTCGCCCGCGGTCTCGACGAGCTGATCGTGGTGGAGGACAAGACCGCGTTCATCGAGACCCAGATCCGCGAGATCCTCTACGGCACCGCCGGCGCGCCACGCGTCCTCGGCAAGCACGACGCGCGCGGCGGCAGGCTGATGCCGGTCGACGGCGAACTCACCGCCGGTCGGCTGCTGGCACCGCTGCGCCGGGTACTGCGCGAGCGGGTCGTGCTGAAAAGAGCTGCCCCACCGCCACTTCCACTCGAGGTGCTGTCCGCCAAGCGGACCCCGTACTTCTGCAGCGGCTGCCCGCACAACCGCTCCACCGCGCTGCCCGACGGCTCGATCGGCGGCGGTGGCATCGGGTGCCACACGCTGGTGACGATGTCGGGCCGCGCCGACAGCGCGGTCACCGGGCTGACCCAGATGGGCGGCGAGGGCAGCCAGTGGATCGGGCAGGCGCCGTTCACCGACGTGCCGCACCTGTTCCAGAACATCGGCGACGGCACGTTCTTCCATTCCGGCCAGCTGGCCGTGCAGGCCTGCGTCGCGGCCGGGGTGAACATCACCTACAAGCTGCTGTGGAACGAGGTCGTCGCGATGACCGGCGCCCAGGACGTGGAGGGCGGGCTCACCGTCGCGCAGCTGACCGACAAGCTCACCGTCGAGGGCGTCCGCAAGATCATCATCTGCGCCGACGAACCGAAGCGCCACAACAAGCGGGCGCTGGCCAAGGGCACACTGCTGTGGCATCGTGACCGGCTCGACGAGGCGCAGCGGCTGCTGCGCGAGGTCGAGGGCGTCACCGTGCTCATCTACGACCAGCACTGCGCCGCCGACGCGCGCAGGCAGCGCAAGCGCGGCGCGCTGCCGGTCCGCAACACCCGGGTGGTGATCAACGAGGCCGTCTGCGAAGGCTGCGGCGACTGCGGCACCAAGTCGAACTGCCTGTCCGTGCAGCCGGTCGACACCGAGTTCGGGCGCAAGACCCGCATCGATCAGACCTCGTGCAATACCGACTACAGCTGCCTGGACGGTGACTGCCCGTCGTTCGTCACGGTGGAAGTGGTCCCGGACAAGGACAAGCGAAAAGCCGTGCGCGGCAAGACCGTCGAACCGCCCGTGGTCGCCGACCCCGGTGCGGGCGCACCGCAGCGAACGCAGAACGTGCTGATCGCGGGCATCGGTGGCACCGGCATCGTGACGGTGAACCAGGTCCTGGCCACGGCCGCCCTGCGGGCCGGATACGAGGTCGAGAGCCTGGATCAGATCGGCCTGAGCCAGAAGGCCGGGCCGGTGGTTTCTCACCTGCGGTTCTCCACAACGGAATTGGAGCCGTCGAACCGGCTCACCCCGGGCAGCGCGGACTGCCTGCTCGCCGTCGATCTGCTCACCGCGACCGATCCCCGCTATCTCCAGTACGGCGACGCGGCGAGCACCGTGGCGGTGGCCTCGACGAGCCAGACCCCGACCGGCGACATGGTCTACGACAAGTCGGTGGCCTATCCCGACACCGGCACACTGCTGGATCGGCTTGCGACGGTGACGAATTCGATCAGCCACTTCGACGCGCTCGCGGCGGCGCAGACCTTGTTCGGCAACACCGCGGCGGCCAACTTCCTGATCGTCGGCGCTGCCGTCCAGTCCGGTGGGCTGCGACTGCCCGTTGCGGCGATCGAGGAGGCCATCGGCATCAACGGCGTCGCGGTGGACGCGACGATCGCGGCCTTCCGCTGGGGTCGTGTCGCCGTCGCGGATCCGGCGGCGTTCGCCGCGGCTGTCGATGAGGGGCAGCCGCGGCGGACCCCGCCGGTGGTGCCCGCGGAAGTGCTGGCGCACACCAGCTTCGAGGGTGAGGTGCGGCGGCTCGTGGAACTGCGGGCGGCCGAGCTGGTCGGCTACCAGAACGTCACCGTGGCTCGGCGGTATGTCGAGACCGTCGAACTCGCCTGGTCGGCGGAGCGGGCCCTCGGCGAGCGGACCGACTTCAGCGAGGCGGTGGCTCGTGGGCTGTACAAGTTCACCGCCTACAAGGACGAGTACGAAGTGGCGCGGCTGCTGGTCGATCCGGCCTTCCTCGCCGAGGTGCAGGCTCAGGTGCCGGGCGGCGAGAAGCTCACCTACAAGCTGCATCCCCCGGCCCTGCGCGCGCTGGGCCGTCGCAAGAAGATCGGGCTCGCTCCGACATCGCATGTGGCGCTGAAGGTCCTCGCCAAGGGCAAGTTCCTGCGCGGCACCCGGCTCGATCCCTTCGGCTACGCCCACGTGCGCAAGGTCGAGCGGGAACTGCTGGCCCACTACACCTCCATGGTGGCTCGCCTGGCGAGCGACCTGGACCCGGGCAACTACGACACGGCCACCGCGGCCGCCGCTCTTCCCGATGTCGTGCGCGGCTACGAGGACGTCAAGCTCGGCAATGTCGAGCTGTACCGCGCCGGACTGCGCGAACTCGGCATCGAGTACTGACCGGCACGCAACACGCCGCGGCGCCACAGCATCCGCGAACCCGCGGCACCACAACACCGCCGCACCCCGCGGCACCACATCCGCCGAACCCCGCGGCACGACAACACCGCCGCGTACCTGCGGCTCTTCAAAACCGCCGCGGACCCGCGGCACCACACACCGCCGCACCCAGGCACGACCCGTGGTGGGCGGCAACAGGAAAGGAATCCACAGTGACCGTTGTGCACACCGAGGCGGGAGTCTTCGGCCGATCGCACGAGCTCAGTGCCCGCGCCCACGAGCAGGTGGTGTTCTGCGAGGACGACAAGTCCGGGCTGAAGGCGATCATCGCGATCCACTCGACGGCACTCGGCCCTGCCCTCGGCGGGACTCGCTTCTACCCGTACGCCGACGAATCCGCGGCGTTGCAGGACGTGCTGCGGCTGTCGTGGGGCATGACCTACAAGGCGGCGGCCGCCGGCGTCGACCTCGGTGGCGGCAAAGCGGTGATCATCGGCGATCCGGCGACCATGAAGAGCGAGGAACTGCTCGCCGCCTACGCGCGCTTCGTCGACACGCTCGGCGGGCGCTACATCACCGCGGGCGACGTGGGCACCAACACCGACGATCTGGATGTCATCGGCAGGCACACCCGCTACGTCACCGGCCGCAGCGTCGCCGCGGGCGGCAGCGGTGACAGCGCCCGGCTGACCGCGCTCGGCGTGTTCCACGCCATGCGAGCCGGCGCCGAATCCGTCTGGGGCGCGCCCACACTGGCCGGACGCACGGTCGGCGTCGAGGGCGTCGGCAAGGTCGGCCGCGAGCTCACCGCCCTGCTGCTCGCCGACGGCGCCGAGGTCTGCGTGACGGATGTGAACGAGGCGGCGTTGCGGCGCATCGCCGCGGAACAGCCCGCGGTGCGGCTGCTGTCCACGGTGTCCACCGCACCGGTCGACGTGTACGCCCCGTGCGCGATGGGCGCCACGCTCACCGCGTCGAGCGCCGCGACGATCGAGGCCAAACTGATCTGCGGCGCCGCCAACAACCAGCTCGCGACACCCGGTATCGAGCAGGCGCTGACCGACCGCGGCATCACCTGGGTGCCCGATTTCGTCGCCAACGGCGGCGGACTCATCCAGGTGGCGGGCGAACTGCGCGCCGCGGCCCCGGCCGAGGTGGAAGCCGAGGTCGCCGACATCTACCCGCGCTGCCGCGAGATCATCGCCGCCGCCATGGCCGAGGGCATCGGCACCGGTGCTGCCGCCAACCGATTCGCCGAGCGCCGGCTCGACGCCATCCCCCGGTCGCTCTGAGCGCGCCCGAGTTTCGAAGAGGAGACCACAGTGGCGATCACCAGCGGACTGTTCCGCACGAAATCGGTCGAGCAGTCGATCCGGGATACCGATGATCCCGATTCCAAGCTCCGCAAGGATCTGACGGCGAAAGACCTCACGATCTTCGGTGTCGCGGTGGTGATCGGCGCGGGCATCTTCACCCTCACCGCGCGCACCGCGGGCACGGTGGCGGGGCCCGCGGTCTCGCTCGCCTTCGTCTTCGCGGCGATCGCGTGCGGGCTGACGGCCCTGTGCTACGCGGAGTTCGCCTCCACCGTTCCGGTGGCGGGCAGCGCGTACACCTTCGCCTACGCCACCTTCGGTGAGGTGATCGCCTGGATCATCGGCTGGGATCTGATCCTGGAATTCGCGCTCGCGGTGTCCGTGGTCGCCAAGGGCTGGTCGCAGTATCTGGGCAATGTGCTCGGGTCGTCGGCGCCGGTGGTCCACGTCGGGTCGGTGACCTTCGACTGGGGCGCGGTCGTGATCATCGCGGTGGTCGGTGTGTTGCTGGCGACCGGGACGAAGCTGTCGTCGCGGGTCTCGGCCATCGCCGTCGCGATCAAGCTGGGCGTGATCGCGCTGGTGCTGGTGGTCGGCGCGACCTACTTCAAGCCGTCGAACCTGACGCCCTACATTCCGCCCTCGGCGCCGTCGGAGAAGGCCGAGGGACTGCGGCAGTCGCTGTTCGCCTTCCTCACCGGATCCGGTGGCACCAGCTACGGCTGGTACGGCCTGCTCGCCGCGGCCAGCCTGGTGTTCTTCGCCTTCATCGGCTTCGACGTGGTCGCCACCACCGCCGAGGAGACGCGCAATCCGCAGCGCGACATCCCACGCGGCATCCTGGGATCGCTGGCCATCGTGACCGTGCTCTACATCGCGGTCTCGCTGATCCTCACCGGCATGGTGTCCTACACCCAACTCGCCGACGGCAACGCCACCCTCGCCACGGCCTTCGCCATCCACGGCGCGACCTGGGTGAAGAACATCATCGCCATCGGCGCCCTCGCCGGTCTGTCGACGGTGGTCATGGTCATGTTCCTCGGTCAGACCCGGGTGCTGTTCGCCATGGCCAGGGATGGTCTGCTGCCCCGCGGCCTCGCCCAGACCGGCAAGAAGGGCACACCGGTCCGGTTGACCGTCATCGTCGGCGTGGTCTGCGCCCTGCTGGCCGGTTTCGTCGACTTCGGCACGCTCGAGGAAATGGTCAATATCGGCACCCTGGTCGCCTTCGTGATGGTGTCGGTCGGCGTGCTGGTGCTGCGCCGGACCCGCCCCGACCTGCCGCGCGGCTTCCGCGTCCCGTTCGTGCCGGTGGTCCCCATCCTCGGTGCGCTGGCCTGCCTGTGGCTGATGGTCAACCTCTCCATCGAGACCTGGCTGCGCTTCGTGATCTGGATGGCCCTCGGTGTCATCGTCTACTTCGCCTATGGCCGCAGGCACTCCGTCCTCGGTCGCGACCGACGGCAACCTGACGAGCCGGAGTTGACGCCGGTCGGATAACCGAAACCCGCTGGGCCGCCACCACTCCCCTGTCGAGCCGGTGGCGGCCCAGTCGGCGTTCTTACCCCCGCCTGATGAGGTCGGCTGCCTTTTCGCCGATGACCACCGCGGGGGCGTGGGTGTGGCCGCGGATGATGGCAGGCATCACCGAGGCGTCGGCCACCCGCAGGCCCTCCACGCCACGGACTTTCAGTTCGGGGGTCACGACGCTGGCGGGATCGGTGCCCATCCGGCAGGTGCTGGTCGGGTGGTAGAGGGTGTGGGAGTGCCAGGTGAGGGCATCCTCGAGGGTTTCCTCGACCGTCGGCTGTTCCCGTTTCGGCTGCAGGAACCGTCCGATCCGGGAGCCGAGCGGTTCCGAGTTCACGATGCGATGGGCGATGCGCAGCCCTTCGAGCATCGCGGCGCGGTCGACACCGTCGCTGTCGGACAGGTACCGGGGGTCGACTACCGCCTTGGCCGTCGGATCGGCGGACGCGAGCGTCACCGTGCCGCGGCTGCGCGGCTGGACCAGAATCGGGCCGAGCGCGATCCCGTGGCCGGGCGCCACACCGATCCCTTCGTCGTAGAACGGAGCGGGACCGAAGATGATCTCGAGATCCGGCAACTCGAGTTCGGGCCTGCTGCGCACGAAGCCGTACGCCTCGCCCACATTGGAGGTGAGCATGCCGTGCCGCCGCGCGAGGTAGTTGACGACCTCCAACGGCTTCTCGGCGTCGAACAGCGTGTCGGAGTCGACGGCGAAGCCGAGCAACGCGATCAGGTGGTCGGCGAGATTCCGGCCGACCTCGGGCAGGTGCCGCACCACCGGGATGTCCAGCCCGCGCAGCTGCTCCTGGTCGCCGATACCGGACAGTTGCAGCAGCTGCGGGCTGTTGATCGCACCACCGCACAACACGACCTCTTTGCGGGCGCGCACGGTGTGGATCGCGCCGTCCTCGCGGTATTCGACGCCGACGGCACGGGTGCCCTCGAACAGGACTCTTGTCACGTGCGCGCCGGTGAGCACGGTCAGATTCGGCCGTTTTCGCGCGGGTTTCAGGTAGGCGTCCGCGGTGCTCCAGCGCGCACCGCGCTTCTGGCACACCATGGTCTGGGTGAACCCTTCGGGCTGTGGAAGATTGGCCCGTTCGCGCTTGAAACCGGCGTGCTCGGCCGCGACGAGGAAGTCACTCGTCCAGCGGCGGGCGCTGCGCTGGTGCGAGATCCGCAAGGGCCCGGAGCGGCCCTCGTCGGGTTCGCGTGCGTCCTCGACCGCCTCGATGCGCCGGAAGTACTCGACCACATTCGCGAACGACCAGCCCTCGCCCGCAGCGCTTGCCCACCGGTCGTAGTCGGCGGCATAGCCGCGGACCCACATCATCGCGTTCATCGACGACGAACCACCGAGCATCTTGCCGCGTGGCCAGAAGATCTGGCGGTTGCCGAGTTCGGGCTGTGGGGTGGTGAGATAGTTCCAGTCCAGGTCGGTCTGGAACAGCTTGGAGAACGCCGCCGGAATGTGGACGGCCTGATCCTTGTCCTCGGGGCCCGCTTCCAGAGCTATGACGCTGTCGGACGAGCGCTCGCTGAGCCGGGCGGCGACCACCGCGCCCGAGGAACCGGTGCCAACCACAACGTAATCGGCATTGGTATTGCTCATGTGGTTCTCCATGGTGTCGGAGCTCAGCCGCGCAGGGCCGAAGCGAAGATGGCGGGCAGCCGCGTCCACCCGGGATCGGCGGCGAACCCGGCCAGCAACCTGCCCGTGCTCGCCGCGGTCTTGTTGCCGACGAACCACGGTGGCTTCGGTGAGATCGCGCGCTCGCCGTGCAGCAGCGACCGCGGCGCCGGGCGGAACGGCCCGCGCACGACCGTGCGCTCTACCCGGTCGATCAGCCACGCGTTGTGTACAACGCCGATGCCGCTCTGCACGTCCGCGAGGGTGTGACCGGGGAACGCTCCCCAGGAAGCGGTCGGCGTCAGGTAGCCGACACCGGTCCACGCGTTGACTGCCACCGTGCCGTAGCGCAGCTCTTCGATCAGATCGTCGAACGCCGCGCCGAGCTCGGAGATCGTGTCCGGCCGGGCGATGATATTGACACCGAGCGTCCCGACGAAGGCGTCGTTCGCCGTCCGGGCCGCCGCGCGGGCGAAGTCCGCTCCGGTGCCTGGCAACTCGACAACGCCGAGGACCGGCGCGAAGTACTCGTCGGCCAGCAGCGGCTCGGCCGGGGACGCTTCGAGCCCGGTGACCAGCAGCCGATCACCGTTCGGTCCGAGGCGCTCGGCGTGTGGATAAGCCTTGCGCGCCTGCGCGATCCGATCGTCGCTGCCCGGGTAGTAGGCGCGGCGAGCGGGCGCGTTCGCGATCGCGGCGCGCAGTGCGGCGAGGAATTCATCCTTGTGCGCCCAGTCGGCGGAGATGATCAGCGCCTGCGCGGCGACGCAGTTGTAGCCGCCGTTGTGCAAACGCTGGGTCGCGACATGCTCTGCCTGGAAGGCGATGTCGGCCGCGGTCCAGTCGCCGGGTAGCACGATGGTCGGTGACACGCCGCCGAGTTCACTGGTGACCGGCTTGGCCAGCTTCGGCGTGCCGGCCAGTTTCCGCTCGGCGGCCTCGGCGCCGGTGCCCCAGACAATAGCGTCGTGGGTTCTGGCGCTGCCCGTCATGTGCACGTGGTCGACGAGGTCGTGCGCGATCAGGTAGCCACCGACCTCGGCCCCGCCGGTCAGCAGCCGCACCGCGCCGAGTTCGATCAGTGGGGCGAGGATCTTGCTCAGCACCGGCAGCAAGGGGTCGGTGATCGGATTGAGCTTGAGCGCGACGACCCGGTTGTGGGCGATCAGCTCGTACAGCGTGTCCAGCGGCGCGATCGAGGTGATGTTGCCTGCGCCGAGCACCGCGCCGATGCCGCGCGTCCGGCTCGGATCGAGCTGGGCGAGACCGGCATTCGCCTTCGCGGCGGCGCTGCTGACACCCCGCTGCAACCACACCTGGGCGCTGAATCCGTTGAGCAGCAGCGCGTCGAACGGCCCCGCGGGCAGCACGTCGACGGTGACCCGGTTTCCCCTGGTGCCGAACCTGGCCTTGTCGAGGGGGCTCTTGTTCTCCGCGAGGACATCGAGCGTCTTCGACAGCGCTCCCAGCCCCGCGGCCAGCACATACGGTCCCGAGGTCCATTCCTCGCCGACCAACGGCGAGGAAGCGGCGAGACCCTTGATACCGACAGCCGCGTCCACCCACTCCTGAGCGTGCCGCCCGGTCAGCTCGCGAACCCGGTCGAGCACCTCGCGTCGGCCACGCAGCGAGGTGGCCGCCCACCTCTTCTCGCCGTCGACCAGCTCGGACAACGCGACATCGACCGAGGCATGCGCGGGCGGCGCCTTCTTTGTGGCCACTTTCGTTCCTCCACGACTCTTGGGACAGTCCACGGAATGCAGCGGACGGAATGGATTGATTCTGTCGCCGCGGAGGAGGCGGGCGCCATGTGCGCACGTTGCGGATTGACCCCGGTCGCTCTTGTGCTCGAGCACAATCGCTGGGTGGTGCAGCCCACACCGAAGGCGGCACTTCCGATCGAGGGTCACCGGTGACAGGCGGAGAAATCCCACTCCCTCGATATGCGGATGTGCTCGCGCACAACCCGACGGTGGCGTATGTCACCACCAGCGCTTTAGTGTGTAGGGGTGAGCGCCCCACCTCCCACCGTTTCCGCCGCGTCCCCCCGACTGGCCGCCGGCCTGCTCGACACGGTCGAGGCGATGGCAGGCGAACTGGTCGACCGCATCGCCGGCGCGGACCGGTCCTACTCGGATCCCGGCCTTCTGACCGCCGAGGAACTTCGCCAGGCTTGCCTGGACAACCTCACCGAGATCATCGGCGCACTCGCGGGCGCTCGTCCCCCGCGGCTGCACCCGGCGCACGCGGTCGGACGGCTCAAGGCCGAGCGGGGCGTCCCGATCGCGGCACTGCTGCACGCCTTCCGGCTCGGCGGCAGATTGATCTGGGAGGAGCTCACCGCCCGGTCCGGCGGGCCGGGCGACCCGCGACTCCACGATCTCGCCACGGAGCTGTGGGAACTGATCGACACCTACTCCGATGCGGCGGTCGAGGCCTATCGTGAGACCGAGATCATGCTCGCCCACGCCGACGCGCAGACCCAAAGCCGTTTGATCCGAACGCTGTTCGACGATCATTCCGACAATCCCGCACGCACGCTGACCGCGTTGCGGACGCTGGGCCTGATCGAGCACGGCATCTTCGCCGTCGTGTCGATCGAGGCCGCCGACCCCGGCGCGGCGCTGCCGGGCAACCTCGTCGGCGCGTTGCGCGACCTCGGCGCCAGGTCCGTCTGGGATTCACAGATCGACTCCCATACCGGATTGCTGTCGTCGGTATCGCCGTCCGCGGTCGACCGTGCCGCTGCCGGACTGGCCGACCTCGTCGACGGACGGATCGGCCTCAGCGCCGTCTTCACCGGTCCGGCCGCCATCCCCGCCGCGCTGACCGAAGCCCGCCTGGCCGCCCGCAGTGCACGGCCGGGCGCACACACCGCGGTCCGCTTCGGCAGCGAGCCCGTCGCTCATCTGCTCGTCACCGTGCCCGAGGCAGGCCGGCTGGCCGCCACCCAGATCCTCGGGCCGGTACTGCGGCTGCCCGCGCCCGAGCGCGGGGATCTGCTCGCCGCACTCGACGCCTGGTATCGGTGCCACGGTTCGACCGCCGCGGCCGCCGAACAGCTGCACTGCCACCGCAACACGGTGCGGTATCGCCTGCGCAAGATTCGCGACCTCACCGGACGGGACACCGCCGAACCCGTCCAGTCGGCGGAGCTGCACCTGGCCCTGCAAGCCGTCACCCTGCTCGAACTGTAGCTCCGCGAGCCCTCGCTTTCGACATCCTGTGGCACTGAGTGCCAGCCCGGGTGAAATAATCCCCGGGAAAGCCAGGGCAATGCGATGTTGGGAGTTCTGCAGTGGAGTTGATCGGAGTGATCGGTGGCGGCACCATGGGTGCCGGCATCGCGGAGGTTTGTGCCAAGGCGGGTAGCTCGGTGCTCGTGCTCGAGACCAAGCAGGAGTTCGCCGACGCCGCGCAGCAGCGCATCGCGACCTCGATCAGCCGGGGCGTCGCCCGCGGCAAGATCACCCAGGAGGAGGCCGACGCGGCGATCGCGCGCGTGCGGGTCACCCTGGACATCGACGAGTTCGCCGACCGCGACCTGGTCATCGAGGCCGCGCCGGAGATCGAGTCGCTGAAGTACGAGATCTTCGGCAAGCTCGACAAGATCGTGAAGCCCGAGGGCATCCTCGCCACCAACACCTCCTCGATCCCGGTGATCAAGGTGGCCGGTGCCACCGAGCGTCCCGAGCGGGTCGTCGGCGTGCACTTCTTCAACCCGGTACCGGTGATGCCGCTGGTCGAGATCATCTCGACCCTGGTGACCGCGCCGGAGGCGGCCGCGGCCGTCACCGACTACGCCAAGAACACCCTGGGCAAGATGACCGTGCAGGCCGGTGACCGCTCCGGCTTCATCGTCAACGCGCTGCTCATCCCATACCTGTGCTCGGCGATCCGGATGCTCGAGTCGGGCTACGCCACCGCCGAGGACATCGACGCGGCCATGAAGGGCGGCTGCGGCTACCCGATGGGCCCGCTGACCCTGCTGGACACCGTCGGCCTCGACATCGCGCTGGCCGCCTCGGAGTCGCTGTACGCCGAGTTCGCCGAGCCGCACCTCGCCCCGCCCGCGCTGCTGCGCCGGATGGTGGACGCGGGTCGCCTCGGCCGCAAGTCCGGTCGCGGGTTCTACGACTACGCGAGCTGATCACCACGACCCGCAGGAGCACCGCTCCTGCGGGTCGGCCCAGCCTCACTCAGGGTGCGGGTGCCTGCGCCGCTTCGACGCCGCCGACGACAGCGCCGACGCCGGCGCCGACCGCGGCGAACGGCGCCACCACCATGCCTACGGCGAGGCTGGCGGCGATGATGGGCATGAAGATGAGCCCGGCGGGCGCGAACGGGAGTGCGACAACGAGGCCGACGGCCACGCCGATGATCGCGGCGGCCGCGGCGATCGGACTGGCCACGATCGCACCGACCGCCGCACCCTGCGCGGCCCTACCGAACACGTTGGCGGCGATCTGATCGGACCGGGCGGGTGCGAACCCCTGCCCGTCCAGCATCCGCGCCAGCGCGGTCTCCGCGCCGCCGAGGGTGTCGTTGAACTGGGCGACCTGCTCGGGCGGGAGGAAGTCCGGTCTGGCGACCTGCACATTGCCGATCCGCAGCACATCGGTCGGCGCGGGAACGGGCACCGCGATCGGATCCGCTGTGCCGCCGGGTTCGCCCACCGGGACCGGCAGGCTCGCCAAAGGAATGGGATCGAGCCCGACATGCTTCAGGTCGAGGACCAGCCCTTGCGCCGCGACGACGGCAGCTGAACCAGCCGGCTCAGCGCCTGGTGGGGTCTCCGCCAGTGCCGGGGCGCTCGCGGCGAACACCGCGACGCCGAGAACGCCCGCGACGAGCGTCGTGCGCAGTGACCGAGACCGAACCCGAATGACACACCGCTGTGTGCTCATATGTCGAACCTTCCTATCCAAAGCTGCGGAAGAGAGACTTCTTCGAATCTGATTCGGAACCACAGGGTGGATGGATGTGAAACGGTTCGACGCGTCCCGCGGCAGCACGGCTCCCGCGGGACACCTCACGCCGGGGTGAGCTGCCCGGCACCAGGAGCCGGGAAGAAACCGACCTCGATGTAGTGATCGAAGTAGCGGCTGATGACGGCCGCGTCGACCGCCGGGAATTCGATCGGCAGGCCGCGGTAGGGCTCCGCGGGGGCCGCTGATTCGACCGCACTCAGGACCGTCGCCGGGGTCGCCTGCGCGATGGCGGCGGCGTAGTTGCCGCTGAGTGCGGAAGCGCGAGCCAGGATCGGGTCCGCGTCCACGCGTTCGGCGGCCCTGGTCAGCACCAGGCCGAATTCCATCGGGTCGATGAAGTCGAACTGGTACTCGCGCCGCACGATTTCCTCGTAGACCACCTGCAGCGGCACCTGCGCACCCGCCGCCCGGTAGATGTTGCCGATCGAGGAGGCGTCGCGGGACTGGCGGACGATGCCCGCAGCGACATGGTCGACCGGCGCCATCTCGACACCGATCGCCCGCACGTCGACCGCGACGCCGAGCACCAGCATGGCCCGCAGCATGGTCCACCACGCGTCCTCGGCCGGTGCGACGCCGGTGCTGGAGGCGCCGGTGATCAGGCCGGGACGGTAGACGGCGACGGGGATTCCGCGCTCGATCGCGGTGTGCACCAGCTGCTCGGCCACCCACTTGGTCATCGCGTAACCGGGCAGACCGCCCGGGACACCACTGTCCTGCGGGATACCGGCCAGCACGGACAGCGTCGAAACGTAATGGATCGGCTTGACCCGGGTGGTGGTTGCCAGGCGCAGCACCTCGGTGGTGCCGCCGACATTGGCGTCGCGCATCCGGCCGTACGGCTCGAGGTGGTTGACCAGCGCGCCGTTGTGATAGACGGCGTCGATCCGGGCGGCCAGCTCGGCGAAGCGCAACGGGTCGATGCCGAGGTTCGGGCGCGCGAGATCGCCTGGCACGCCGACGATCCGGTCGCGGTACGGGGTCACGTCGATGCTGTACTTCGCGGCGGTCGCGACGACCCGGTCCACCGCGCTCGCGTCGTCGGTGGCACGGACCAGGCAGTGGATGGTGGCGCCGGTCTGCTCGAGCAGTTCGCGCAGCAGGAAGCTGCCGAGGAAGCCGGTGGCGCCGGTGAGCAGGATCGTGGCGGGATCGCCGGCGCGCTGGGGTGCGCAGCCGGTGAGGTCGATCGCGGGATCCAGAATCGCGTCGACGGCCGGGTCGGGACCGGCGGCCGAGGCCGACGACTCGTCGCGCACGGCCAAAGCCAGGTCGCTGACCAGCGGATAGCTGAACAGCAGGCGCAGCGGCACCTCGATGTCGAGGCGTTCGGCGAGTGCGGCGCGGACCCGGATCGCCGACAGCGACGTACCGCCGAGGACGAAGAAGTCGTCGTCGCGGCCGACCCGGTCGAGATCGAGGACCTGCGCGAACACCTCGGCCACGACCTGCTCGTCCACGGTGACGGGGGCCTGGTATTCGCGGATCTCCACGGCGGGCGCTGGCAGCGCCTTGCGGTCGAGCTTGCCGGTCGCGCCGAGCGGGAACTCGTCGAGTACCAGCAGCCGGTGCGGAATCATGTATGGCGGCAACAGGGTTCGGATCGCAGCCTGCACATCGGCGACGTCGACGGTCCGGTCGGCCGCCGGGATGACGTAGCCGACGAGCTGTTCGTGGTGCACCGCCACCGCGGCGCCCGCGACGGCCGGGTGCGTGCGCAGCGCGGCCTCGATCTCGCCGGGTTCGATGCGCAGGCCGTGCAGTTTGAGCTGAACGTCGGTGCGGCCCAGGTAGGTCAGGTCACCGGAGGGCAGTCTGCGGACGAGGTCACCGGTGCGGTACATGCGCTCGCCGACGGGACCGTACGGGTCGGCGACGAAGCGTTCGGTCGTCTTGTCCGGGCTCCCGAGGTAGCCGCGGGCCAGCTGCGCGCCGGCCAGATACAGCTCGCCCGGCGTGCCGACGGGCACCGGCTGCAGCCGGGCGTCGAGGACATAGGCGCGAGAGTTCCAGTGCGGCTTGCCGATCGGGACGATCCCGTCGCCGATCTCGGTCACATCGGCGGCGGTGATGGACACCGTGGCCTCGGTGGGTCCGTACAGGTTGTGCAGTCTGCCCGCGGTGGCGGTGGTGAAGCGGGCGATCGTCGCGGTGGGCAATGCCTCACCGCCGACCCACACCGCACGCACCGAGCGCAGGGAGCCCGCCGGCGCGGCCTCGAGCAACATCTGGAGCACCGACGGCACGATGGTGGTGCCGGTAACCCGGTGCCTGGCAATGAGATCGGCCAGGTAGGCCGGATCGGTGAGACCGTGCGCGGCGGCCACGATCATGTGCGCGCCCGCCCGCAGCGGGGTCGCGAAACCGATCATCGAGGCGTCGAAGGTCCACGGAATCGACTGCAGGACAGTGTCGTTGTCCCCCACCCCGTATTCGCCGACCATGAACGCCGCGTGGTTGACGATGGCCGAGTGCGGCACACCGACGCCCTTGGGCTTGCCGGTCGAGCCGGAGGTGAAGATGACGTACGCCAGGTCCAGCGTGCGCAATGGCCGCAGCCGGTCGGCATCGGTCAGCCAGGCGTCCGAGAAGGCCGACAGCGCACCGGAATTCGCGACCAGATCGACCGAGACGACCGGCAGCCCGTCGACCTCGATGGCGTCGGCCGTGGTGGTCAGCACGCAGACCGGGCGCGCGGCGGACAGGATGTCGGCGCGGCGTTCGACCGGCGAGTCCGGGTCGATCGGCACGTAGGCGCCGCCCGCCGCGAACACCGCGTACATGGCGACGACCAGGTCGATCGACGGCCGGATCGCGACGCCGACGGTGGCGCCGGGGCCGACGCCGGTGGCGACGAGCAGCCGGGCCAGCCGGTTGACCCGGCCCGCGAGTTCGCCGTAGGTGAGGGTCGACTCGGCGAAGGTGACCGCTGGCGCGTCGGGACGCCGCAGTGCCTGCGCGCGGAATTCGTCGAGCAGGGTCGGGTCGGGGACCAACCGCACGTCGCCGGACGGCGCGCTGCGCTCGGCCTCGGTCAGCAGCGGCAGATCGCCGACCGGCCGGTGCGGTGCGGCGACGGCCGCGCTCAGCAGCCCGGCCAGGCGCCGGCCCAGGGTGTCCATCGTCGACTCGTCGAACAGGTCGGTGGCGTAGCGCCAGGAGCAGCGCAGCCCGGCGGGGCCGTTGTCGTCCTCGTGCGGGACGACGGTCAGCTGCAGGTCGACCGGTGCGACCTCGTCACCGAGATCGACCGCGGACACCACCAGATCGGGCAGTTCCAGCCGGGCGCCGCCGAAGTTCTGGAAGGACAGCGCCACCTGGTAGAGCGGGTGATGTGCCTGGGTGCGCGGCGGATCCAGTTCGGCGACAAGGCGTTCGAACGGCACGTCCGCGTTGGCGAAGGCGGCCAGGTCGGTCTCGCGGACCCGATCCAGCAGGGCGGCGAAGGATTCGGCGGCGTCGACGCGGGTGCGCAGCACCACGGTGTTGACGAACATGCCGACCAGGTCGTCGAGTTCGGGCTCACCGCGTCCGGCGACGGGGGCGCCGACGGTGACGTCGTCGGTACCGGCGACGCGCGCCAGCAGCACCGACAGCGCCGCCCGCACCACCATGAACAGCGAGGCATTGTGTTCGCGCGCGAGAACTTCCAGCGCCTGATGCAGGGCGGGTTCGAGCGCGAAGTGGTGCGCGGCGCCGCGACTGCCCGCGACCGGCGGACGCGGGCGGTCCGTCGGCAACTCCAGCAGGGTCGGGGTGCCAGCGAGCTCGCCGCGCCAGTAGCCGAGCTGTCTGGCCAGCAGCGAGCCGGAATCCTCGGCGGCGCCGAGCATTTCCTGCTGCCACAGGGTGTAGTCGGCGTATTGCACCGGCAGCGGCGCCCAGTCCGGCGCGGCGCCCTCGGTCCTGGCGACGTAGGCGGTCATCAGGTCGCGGGTGAGCGGGCCGAGGGAGAAACCGTCGGTGGCGATGTGGTGTACCACCACGGCCAGCACGTGCTCGGATTCGGAGAGCTGGAACAACGCGGCGCGCACGGGGACTCGCGCGCAGACGTCGAAGCCGCCGAAGGTCAGCCTGGCCAGCTCCATCCGCAGGTCGGCCTCGGCGATCGCGGCGACGGCCACGTCGAGTCCGGCCTCGGCGACCGGCAGCACGCGCTGGTAGCCCTGGCCGTCGTGCTCGGGGTAGACCGTGCGCAGGACCTCGTGCCGTTCGAGCACATCGTCGAGTGCGGCGGTGAGCGCGACGGCGTCGAGCGGGCCGGACAGGCGCAGCGCGACCGGGATGTTGTACGCGCTGGAACCGGGGTCGAGGCGCGCCATGAACCACATGCGCTGCTGGGCGAGCGAGAGCGGCACCCGCTCACCGCGTTCGCGCCGGGTCAGCGGCACCCGCACCGCCGCGTCACCGACCAGCGCGTCGAGTGCGGCGGCGAGGTCGGCCACCGTGCCGTGTTCGAAGACCGTCCGGGCGGGCACCCGCATCCCGGTGACCGCGCCGAGGCGACCGGCCAGCTGGGTGGCGAGCAGGGAGTTGCCGCCGAGGGCGAAGAAGTCGTCGTCGCGGCCGATCGAGTCGGCGCCGAGCAGCTCGGCGAAGACCGCGGCCACGGCTTCCTCGGTGCCGGTGCGCGGCGCCGCGAAGGCGCGGGCGGTGAGTTCCGGTTCGGGCAGTGCCCGGTAGTCGAGCTTGCCGACCGGGGTCAGTGGCAGGCGCTCGATCGGCACGATGGCGGCCGGGACGGCGTGCTGTGGCAGCCGCTGCTCGGCCAGGCGCGTCAGCGCGGCCGAGTCCACCGTGGCGCCCGCCGCGGGCACCACATACGCCACGATCGCCTCGACACCGCTGGGCAGGGTGCGCACGAGTGTGGTCGCGAAGCGGACGGAGTCGTCGGAGGTGAGAACGGCGTCGATCTCGCCCAGTTCGATGCGGAAACCGCGCAGCTTGACCTGGGCATCGGTGCGGCCGAGGAAGGTCAGCTGGGGTTCGCCGTCGGCGGTGATTTCCCATTTCACCAGGTCACCGGTGCGGTAGAGCCTGCCGCCGGTGACCGGGTCGGCGACGAAGCGGGTCGCGGTCAGCCCGGAGCGCTCGTGATAGCCGCGGGCAAGGCCAGGTCCGGCCAGGTACAGCTCACCAGGGACGCGATCCGGCACCGGCCGCAGGCGCGCATCGAGGACCAGCGCCGACATGCCGGGAATCGGCCCGCCGATGGTGATCAGGTCGCCGGGGGCCAGCGGATCGCTGATCGAGGCCGCGACGGTGGTCTCGGTCGGGCCGTAGAGGTTGTAGAAGTTGCGGCCGGGCGACCAGCGCGCGATCAGTTCCGGCGGGCAGGCCTCGCCACCGACGACGATGGCGGCCAGCTCCGGCAGGCCCGACCCGTCGACACCGGCGAGCGCGGCGGGGGTGATGAAGGCATGGGTCACCCGCTCGGCGCGCAGCAGTTCGGTCAGCTCGTCGCCGCCGTAGATGTCGGGCGGGGCGATCACCATGGTCGAGCTGGCGCCGATGGCAAGGAGCAGTTCGAGGATGCTGGCGTCGAAGCTGGGCGAGGCGAAGTGCAGGGTGCGGGCCGCGCCGGTGATGCCGAAGCGGCGGATCTGCTCGGCGCACAGCCCGGCCAGGCCGGCGTGGGTGACGGCGACGCCCTTGGGGACGCCGGTCGATCCGGAGGTGTAGATGATGTAGGCGATGTCGGCGCCGAACATCCTGCGGGTGCGGTCGGCGGCCGACACCGGCGCGTCCGGGGCCGCGGCCAGTTCCTCGCGGCACTCGACGGAATCCAGTGCCAGCCACCGCAGTCCCGCGTCGAGCCGGGCCGCGTCGGCGGCCAGGGCAAGGCCGAATCCGGCGCCGGAGTCGGCGAGCATGTGCGCGACGCGTTCGGCCGGGTAGCGCGGGTCGACGGGCACGAACGCGGCGCCGGTCTTGGCGACGGCCCACAGTGCCACGATCGCGTCGAATGATCGGGTCAGCGCAAGGACGACCCGCTCGCCGGGGCCGACGCCGCGACCGATCAGCACCCTGGCCAGCTGGGAGGACTGCTGGTCGAGTTCGGCGTAGGTGACGGTCTGCCCGGCGAAGCTCACCGCGGGTGCCTCGGGGGCGCGCTCCACGGCGGCCATCAGCAGGCGAGGCAACGTCGACACCGGCGCTCGACGGCCCCGCCTTGCGGCGGAAGAGCGGACGCCAGAAGCTTGCTCAGTCACCGGTATGTGCTTCCCTTCACCATCGATCACCCCTGCGATCGCACTGCTCGAACGTCGCCCAGACTCTCGGCTACACCGGGGTATCGGGAAATTCCTGCGTGACGGTACCGCAAATATCTCATCAATTTTGGTACAGCGGCAATTTAGGGGTTTCAGTTCGGAGAAACTGGGTATAGGGCAACCGTCCGGTATGTAACCCAGGTCATATGCAGGCAATACGCAGCTTAATCGACCCCAAGCCGGACATGGCCGTTTCACATTTCGCGTCGAATCCCGCACCAGGCTGGACCTGCGAATCTTCCGCTATCCACCTTCGGGAAACGCCGCTACCGGAGACCGCGAACGCGATCTCCGGTAGCGGACGGTCGGATTCGAGCGGAGTTACCAGGCAGTAGCGGACGCTGGTTCCGGTACCCGCCGATCGGCCGACGGATCTTGCACGCGCGTGTTCCCCGCTTCGATCCACTCGGTGTCGAGCACGCCGTGGCGCGAGCGGTCGGTGCCGCGCACGGCGGCCTCGCAGCGGCGAGCCAGATCGCGGCGGTCGAGTCCGGGATACTCGAGCGGCTCGAGCACGATCTCGGCGACCATGCCCTTGCTGCGCAGCACCCGCTTGGCCGAATCGGCGAAGGTGTCCTCGCCGACGAAACCGGGCACCGTGCACGGCACGCCGTGCCGGTCGAGGTAGCGCAGCCGGACCGGCTGGACCGGGGTCGCCGTATCGATCGCGGCCTGGAACATGGCGGGCCGCATCGAACCGTAGGCCCGGCCACACCAGGTGGTTCCCTCCGGGAAGACGGCGATCCGGTTGCCCTCGGCGAGCCGTCGCGCGACCTGGCCGACCACACCCGGCAGTTCACGCAGCCGCGCCCGCTCGATCGGGATCACCCGGGTGAGCTGCGCGAGCTTGCCCAGCACCGGCCAGTCGACCATGTCGGCCCTGGCGACGAAGCTGACCGGCTGCACCGCGGCCAGCGAGACCACGTCGGCCCACCCGATGTGGCCGGTCACGACCATGACGGCGGTGCCGGGGTCGGCGAACCCGGCCGTCGACGCTTGGCCGCCGGCACGGTTGTCGACGATGCGCAGCCGCATCCCCAGGCAACCGAGTGCGGCACGGGCGTAGCGGCGCTGCAGGTTCTCGCGCCGCGACTTCGGGGTCGCCGCGGTCAGCACCGGGAAGCTGAGGACGAGTCCGATCACGCCGGCCAGCCGGGCGACCATCCTGGCGGTACCGACCTCGTCGATCGGTTCGATGCAGCGAGACCCACAGGGGCTCGACGGCATCCACGAGTGCGAGTGTGTGGCGGGCGGCGCGTCGAACACCATGGCTTTACTTCCCGTCTAAATTGGCGGCCGCGCTCTGCAGCCGCTCCAGATACCGGGTGTTGATGGTTTCCATGCCGAGCAGGGCGACGAAGTCGGCGACCGCGAAGTCGGGGTCGTGCGCCGGTTCGCCGCAGATCTCGGCACCGAGGCGCAGGTACCCGCGCAACAGCGGTGGCAGCTTGGGGCGGCTCGGCGGGGTCAGCTCGTCGAGGGACAGTCCGTCGACGACGACCGGGCGGTACGGGTGCACGCGGCGCTCGGGGTCGCACGCGTGGCGGCCCAGCAGCATGTCGCGCACGCCGCGCACGTTCACACCGGCCGGGTCTTGGGGACTGTCCTGCATCGGCACCGAGACACAGCCCATCACCCAGTCGTAACCGGTGAGCTGGATGTAGTGCAGGATGCCCGCCCACATCAGGGTGAGCACCGAGCCGTTGCGGTGGTCGGGCACCACACAGGCCCTGCCCATCTCGACGATGCGGTGACCGGTCGGGTCGAGTTGGGTGAGATCGAATTCGGTCGCCGTGTAGTACCCGCCCGCGGCGCTCACCTTGTCCGGCGGCAACATCCGGTAGCAGCCGACGAACTGCTCGGTGAACTCGTCCCGGACCAGCAGGTGGTCGCAGTGCTCGTCGAACCGGTCGGCGTCGAGGCCGGTCCCGTTGTCGGGTATCCGGAACCCGGGTTCGGAGGCGAAGACCTGGAATCGGAGCCGCTGGGCGGCTTCCCTGTGCTCGGCATCGGACGCGACGACCAGAGAGTACCGAGACTTCCCCACCCCGGAGTCCGGCGCCGGCGCGGTCAACACGGACGAAATTGTCATACCGCTGATGAAGCCAGCCCGAGCTGGCATCGGGGCGACACATCGGTGTCGTGTCGATGCCCGTTCGGTGAACGAGACTCCCATCACACCGCGCGTTCACCGATGCGCTGCTTATCGTTCGCCCACCTGCGGGTTTCTAGCCGAAGAGTCCTGTTTCGGGCCTCGCTCCGGCCGCGGAGCCCGCCCTGGCGGCTCGCAATCCGACGGTTCGGAACGCAGCTCGGCCCGCCGTCGTACGGCGGGCCGATCGTGGTCTGTCAGGCAGCCGAGCGAACGTGCTCGCCCGCGGTCTCGACGACCTGCTCGGTCCGCTCGGCCTCGTCGAAGCCGGGGCGGGCGGTGCCGATGAAGGCGACCAGCCACGACGCGACCGCGGCGAAGCGGTTGCGGAAGCCGACCAGATACATCAGGTGCACGGCCAGCCACATCCCCCAGGCGATGGTGCCGCGGAAGGTGATCCGGTCGTTGAGCTTCACGACGGCGCTGAAGCGGCTGATCACCGCCATGCTGCCCTTGTCCCAGTAGACGAACGGCGTGCCTGCGTCCTTCTTGCGCCGGATGATGTCGGCGGCGTGACGGCCCTCCTGCATGGCGACCGGCGACTGGCCGGGGTAGCCGTTGAGCGAGGTCATGTCGCCGATGGCGTAGATGTCGGCGTGGCCGCCGACGGTCAGGTCGGGGTTGATCAGCAGCCTGCCCGCGCGATCGGTCTCGGCGCCGGTGGCCTCGGCCAGCAGTGCCGCGAATCCGCCCGCCTGCACACCGGCCGACCACACCACGGTCTCGGCGGCGATGCCGCGCTCGATGCCCTCGGCGTCCTTGACCGTCACCTTGCCCTCGTCGATATCGGTGACGAAGGTGCCGAGCAGCACCTCGACGCCGCTGCCGGTGAGCGAGCGCTTCGCGTACTCCGAGAGCCCGCCGCCGAAGGGCGGCAGCACCGCGTTCGCGCCCTCGACCAGGGTCACCGAGACCTCCTGGTGGAAGTGCCGCTTGGCGAGCTCCTTGATCTGGCCCGCCACCTCGACGCCGGTCGCGCCAGCGCCGACGACGACGAAGCTGAGCAGCCTGCGCCGGGTCGCCTCGTCGGCGTTCTCGGCCGCGGCGAAGACCGAGGCGATCTGGTCGCGCAGGCGCTGGGCGTCGTCGATGGTCTTGAGCGAGAAGGTCTTGTCGGCGAAGTCGTCGCGGCCGAAGTAGCTCTGGCTGGCGCCGGTGGCGGCGATCAGCGAGCCATAGCTGATCTGACGGGTACCCTCGGCGGTCTCGTAGGTGAGGACGGCGGCGTCGGCATCGATACCGGTCACCTTGCCGAGCCGGACGTCGGCCTCGGGGTGACGGCGCAGTACGTTCTTGATCGGCGGGGCGATCTCCTCCGGCGCGAGCACCCCGGTCGCCACCTGGTAGAGCAGCGGCTGGAAAAGGTGCTCGGGCGTGCTCGAGATCAGGACGTAGCTGATTCGTGACTTGCTCAGTTGCTTGGCAGCGGCGAGTCCGCCGAAGCCCGAACCGACGATGACGACATCTGTGTGTTCCATGATCGCGCGCTCCAAGATCGGGTAACGAGTCCTTTCATATGAGTAAACGCGATGCGGAACGCAGATGTTTCCGGTGTTTGGGCGCATACTGAAGATGACTCTTATCTGTATAACTAATAAATAGGAGGTACCTGGTGGAACTTCGCCAGTTGGCGTACTTCGTGGCGGTGTGCGAGGAGCTCAGTTTCAGCCGCGCCGCGAGCCGCTGCTTCATCTCCCAATCCGCGATCAGCCACCAGATCGCGAGACTCGAACGTGACCTCGGCGCGCAACTGTTCGAGCGCACGACCCGCGCCGTCGTCCCCACCGACGCGACCCTGCGCCTGCTCCCCCTTGCCAAGCAGATGCTGAGCCTGGAATCGGCGATCCGCGCAGCTGTACGCACCACCGGCCCGCGCGTTCGCCTGGCCGCGAACATGTCCTTCGCAGCCCCCTCGCTCTCGGCGATCGCCGCCGCCCGCGCGGTACACCCCGACGCGGAGATCGAGTACGTCATCAAACCGTTCCGCCAGCGAATCAATGCCGTGGCCGACGGCGACTGCGATCTGGCGCTGATCCGCGGCAGCGTGGACCAGCCCGGCCTTGCGGTCGAGCAGCTGTGGGTGGAAGACCTGGTGATCGCCATCTCCAGCAGTCATCCGCTGGCCGGACGCGGCGCCGTCACTCTCGCCGACCTCAGCCCCTATCCCCTGCTCCTGCCGCCCGAGCAGGAGCAAGTCCTGCTGCACACGCTGATCCGCTCGGCCTTCGCGGACCTGCCCACCGGCCCCACCTTCGGCCCGCCGATCCCCCCGGACCACACCGCAACCATGGAACTGCTCAACCGCCCCGAGTCCTGGACGATCCTCTACGAGGGCCCCACCAAGGGGCTGCTCACCCTCGACCTCACCGACCACCGGCTGCGCATCCCGGTTTCGGCGGTGCTGCGCGAGGAGGCCAGGCAGAACCCGATTGTCCACACACTGCTCCAGGCGCTCCGCAGGCGCTGAGCACAACGATCCGACGCGGGTCGGCGTGCAACGGGGCGCTCGATTACCGCCGCTGGGTGCGCAGCGCGGTGCGGTAGCGGAGCCAGCGTCCGGTCGACGGCGACGCCGCACAGGCGACCAGCGCCGCCGCCAGAACCGCTGTGATGATGGACATGACCCGACCAGCAGTGCGCGCACACAGCATCAAGACAGCGCCACTACCGACGAAGATCGCCGCGCCCTTGGGCGGCTCAGGACCGAGCGGCGCCCGCTGCCACGGATTGCCGTGCGCCATCGGCAGTACCCGTGGATCAACTACCGGCACGGCGTATTCCGGCTGCCACACGGTGGGCGCGGCGATATGCCTGCCCTCCAGCACATCCCGGATCGCAACGGTGAATTCCGTTGCGCTGCTGAATCTCTCGTCCCGCCGCTTGGCCATGGCGCGCGCGATCACGGAGTCGACCGCGGGCGGCAGATCGGGCCTGGTCACGGTGAGCCGGGGTACGTCGCTACCGCGGTCGAACACACCGACAATGCCCGGATGGTCCAGCTGCGCGACGACATCGGCCTCCTGTTCGAAGCGCCGCTGTAGATCACGACCACTCCTCACTGTTGCCGTTCGCGGACCGCAGGTTACCCGCCGGTGTTCCCCCGCTCCCCGGCCAGTGCGTGTGCGACGGCCAGGTGGAGGGGCAGGGATTCTTCGTCTTCGTCCTCGACCGACCAGATGATCTCCTCGATCGCCCGGAAGAAGGCCCATGCGCTTGCTCGGTCGGTGGGAATGTCGAGTTCCCGGGCGGTGGTTTCGACGACGGCGCGGGCGTGCTCGGGAGTCGGTGTGGACTGGACCTGGATCATGATCAGGAAGCCGGCGTCGAAGGCGGCTTCGCCGAGGTAGGGCTTCGGGTCGATGAGCAGCCACGGCTCGCGTTCGGCGGCAACGATATTGCCGAGGTGGGTGTCGCGATTCACGACGAGCAGGGGTCCCGCCGGGACGGCGAGGTCGGCGCACCGGGCGAGTGCCCGCTCGCGTAGGTACTCCGGAAGGACCTCGGCGAGTTCGGGTTCCGGCTGCTGAAGCTGTGCTGTCCACTGCGCGACCAGGTCGGTCGCGGTCGGCAGTGTCGGATAGTCCCCGGGAACGTCGACCGGCTCGCGCCGCAACCGGCGAAGTAGCTTGCACGCCAAGCGAACCCGATCCGCGTTCTCCGGCCTGCCCTCCAGGCTCGGAAACCCCGGCTGCTCGAGCAACGGCTCCCCCGGCCGCGCCCACTCCATCAGCATCGCGCCACTGTCGGCATCGAACCGGTACAACGCGACGGCCCCGTCCCCGCCGTAGCAGTACAACCCGGTCGCCTCCGCGATGTTCTCCTCGTCGACCACCGGCACCTTGAGCACCGCCACCACCCCGTCCCCGCGCCGCACCGGCGCGACGAACGCATGCGTCCCACCCTCGAACGCGGGGCCGATCACCGTCAACTCCCAAGCCCCACACAGCTTTTCCACCAGCCCGGTCAGGTCATCGAGCCACCGCTCCCCCACGGCCCCGAACACCTCCCGCACCGTCTCCTCGACCTCCGGCGGCACCTCGATCGGCATAGTCGTCACGCACCCACCCTGCCACGCATCGTGAAACCCGCTCGACAGCCCGTACCCAGCCTGGAATCCTGCCCGGATGACCGAGACGCCCCTCCCCGAACTCCCCGCCGGTTACGAGGTCTCCACCGAAACCGCCCGCATCGACGCCGCGCGGGTACACACCTGGCTGTCCACCGACTCGTACTGGGCCATGGGCAGAACCCGCGAGCTGCAGGACCGCGCGATCGCGGAATCACTCAATTTCGGGGTATACGACCGTGTTTCGGGCGAGCAGGTCGCCTACGCGCGGGTGGTGACCGACCAGGCCACCTTCGCCTGGCTGTGCGATGTCTACGTGGATCGCGCGGTGCGTGGTAAAGGCGTCGGCGTCGCCTTGATCGCCGCGGTCCGCGACCACCTGGCCCCGTACGGCCTGCGCCGCGTCATGCTCGCCACCCACGACGCCCACGACCTCTACGAGAAGTTCGGCTTCGAACCCCTCACCGACCCCGAGAAGTGGATGGTCCTCGGCGGCCCGGTGAACACCCCCGCCAACCTCTAACCGACCCGGCGGCGGCACCTCGATCGGCACTGCCGTCACCCGACCACTGCCACGCCGGGCACCAGCGCTCGCCTAAACGAACCCCTTCTCGACGAGTTCGAACCCGTCCGCACGAATTCGGTGCCGTTCACCCGAGCCGCCGGCCACCCGGCACCAACTCGACACGTCCAGTTCGTCGGTATCGGCGTCGAGTTCGATCGCGAAGCCACCGTACATGCCGGGGATCGCCGCCCACATCTTCGCGCCGGGGTATTCGAGCAGCGGAGTCAGCGGTGGCGGCCGGAAGCCACACTCCTGACAGAGGTCGAGCACGCGACCCAAGATCACCGCGTGTAGCTGGCATTCGAGCTGGGCCAGCACGGTCGCGTCGACCTCACGGATCAGGCGGGGCGCGAGGAGCCCGGACAGCTGGTCGTTTCCCCGCGCGGCCGCGATCTCGGCGGCGGTGTCACCGTCTGCGGTCCGCAGGGTTCGCCAGCCGCCCAACTCGAGCAACCGTTCGACGACAGCCGTCGGCGCTCCATGCCACGCCGCCTGGTGCAAGGGCGCAAATCCCGAACTACCGCCGACCCGGGTCGTATTGATCGTGCGGTCCCGCCCGGCGACGTCGATCACGACATCCCAATCCCCGGCTCGTGCCGCGTCGGCGAGCTGGTCCCGCGCTGCTATCCCGGACTCGCTGAAGAACTTTCGCCGATACCAGCCCCACCACAGAATCTCCACGACCGCAGCATATCCAGGCGATCGACAGTCGTGAGGGCTGCCGGTACTCCGGCTGGGAGAGGCACAGCGTCGAACACACAACGGCTCGCGAAGCCTGTCTGCGCTTACGCGACGACAGATTTCGCGAGCCGAGGGTAACTCACAGGGTACGAACCGACCCGACCACCGAATCCCGCGAGCCGGGAGCGCGACGCAAGCGCCCCACCACCGGCCCGCAAGAATTCGCGGAGAGGCGGATCAGCCCTTGTGGGACTTCACGGCCTCGGTCAGCTGCGGGGCGACGTTGAACAGGTCGCCCACGATGCCGTAGTCGGCGATCTCGAAGATGGGAGCCTCTTCGTCCTTGTTGACCGCGACGATGGTCTTCGAGGTCTGCATGCCGGCGCGGTGCTGGATGGCGCCGGAGATGCCGAGGGCGATGTAGAGCTGCGGGGAGACCGTCTTACCGGTCTGACCGACCTGGAACTGGCCCGGGTAGTAGCCCGAGTCGACGGCGGCACGCGAGGCGCCGACGGCGGCACCGAGCGAGTCGGCCAGCGCCTCGACGACCGCGAAGTTGTCGGCGGAACCGACACCACGGCCACCGGAGACGACGATGCCCGCCTCGGTCAGCTCCGGACGGTCGCCGCCGACGATCGGCTCACGCGAGACGACCTTGACGACGCCGTCTTCCTGGGCCGGAACCTCGACGACGACCTGCTCGCCTGCACCGGCCTGCGGGGCCGCCTCGATGGCGCCCGGACGGATCGAGATCACCGGCACATCGCCGGTGGCCTTGGCCTCGACGGTGAACGCGCCACCGAAGATGGAGTGCACGGCCGAGCCGTCGGCGTTGACGCCGATGACGTCGACGAGCAGGCCGGAGCCGATGCGCGCGGCGAGGCGGCCCGACACCTCCTTGCCCTCGGCGGTGGCGGCGACCAGCACGGCGGCGGGCGAGGCGGACTCGACCAGACCGGCCAGCACGTCGACCTTCGGGGTGACCAGGAAGCCCTCGATGTCGTCGGACTCGGCGACGTAGATCTTCTCGGCGCCCGCGGCGGCCAGCGCGGCGGCCAGCTTGTCGGCGGTACCGGCCGGGCCGGTCACGACGGCGGCGGGCTCGCCCAGGGTGCGGGCGGCGGTGAGCAGTTCGGTGCTGATCTTCTTCACGGCACCGTCGGCGTGCTCGATGAGCACAAGTACTTCAGCCATTAGTTCTTTCTCCTTCGAAGTCTCGGACGGGGCCGGATCAGATGATCTTCTGACCGATGAGGTAGGTGGCGATCTGGTTGCCGCCCTCGCCCTCGTCCGCGATCTTCTCGCCCGCGGTGCGGGCGGGCTTCGGGGTGGAGCCGGTGACCTGGGTGCCTGCGTTGGCGACGCCCACGGTCGACGGGTCGATGCCCAGATCGGCCAGGGTGAAGACCTGAACTTCCTTCTTCTTCGCGGCCATGATGCCCTTGAAGGACGGGAAGCGCGGCTCGTTGATCTTCTCGGTGACCGAGACGATCGCGGGCAGGGACGCCTCGAGCTTGAAGACGCCCTCGTCGGTCTCGCGCTCGCCGGTGATCTTGTCGCCGTCGACGGTCAGCTTGCGCAGGTGCGTCAGCTGCGGGATGCCCAGGTACTCGGCGATGATCGCGGGAACGGCGCCGGCGCGACCGTCGGTGGCCTCGTTGCCGGCGATGACCAGCTCGACGCCCTCGACCTGGCCCAGCGCACCGGCCAGCACCCACGCGGTCTGCACGGCGTCGGAGCCGTGGATCGCCGGGTCGTTGATGTGGATGGCCTTGTCGGCACCCATGGACAGCGCCTTGCGGATGGCCTCGGTGGCGCGATCCGGACCGGCGGCCAGCACGGTGACCTCGCCGCCCTGGGCTTCCTTGATCAGCAGCGCTTCCTCGACGGCGCGCTCGTTGATCTCGTCGAGGACGGCGTCGGCGGCCTCGCGGTCGAGGGTGTAGTCACCATCGGTCAGCTTGCGCTCGGACCAGGTGTCGGGGACCTGCTTGATGAGTACGACGATGTTCGGCATCGGTCTTCGTCGACCTCCTTCTGGGTACACGTGTGTGGTGGCCGCACGAGCTGGGCCGTACGTCCGTGAGTGGCTCAGAGCGGAACATTACCCTACGCTAAGTTACTCGTGGGTAACCTACATGCGCAAGAGGTTCCCATCCGGTCCCTGAATCCAGCAAGGACCGGCGGTACCAGTAACGTCGGACAAATGAGCGAGGCTGTGATCCCTGCCGCACCCGTGGCCGCCACACATGAACCACTGCCGTTGACCGGTGAGCGGACCGTGCCCGGCATCGCCGAGGAGAACTACTGGTTCCGTCGGCACGAGATCGCCTACGCCCGGCTGCTCGACCGTTGCACCGGCAAGACCGTGCTCGAGGCGGGTTCGGGCGAGGGCTACGGCGCCGACATGATCGCCGGCGTTGCCGCGCGTGTCGTCGGTGTCGACTACGACGAGGGCGCCGTCGCGCACGTGCGCGCGCGCTACCCGCGCGTCGAGATGATCCAGGGCAACCTCGCCGAGCTGCCGCTGGAGGACGAATCCGTCGATGTCGTCGTGAATTTCCAGGTCATCGAGCATCTGTGGGACCAGGCGCAGTTCCTGCGCGAGTGCCTGCGCGTGCTGCGTCCCGGCGGGCAGCTGCTGATCAGCACCCCGAACCGGATCACCTTCTCCCCCGGCCGCGACACCCCGCTCAACCCGTTCCACACCCGCGAACTCAACGCCGCCGAGCTCACCGAACTGCTGGCCGAGGCCGGTTTCACGGTCGCCGAGATGCTCGGCGTGCACCACGGCGCGAGCCTGAAAGCGTTGGACGCCAAGCACGGTGGGTCGTTCATCGACGCCCAGATCGAGCGCGCGCTGGCCGGTGAGCCGTGGCCCGCCGATCTCACCGCCGACGTCGCCGCCGTCACCATCGACGATTTCGATCTGCGCGCGGGCGATATCGACGCGAGCCTGGACCTGGTGGCGATCGCCGAAAAGGCAAGGCGTTGAACGTTCCAGGCCAGTTCACGCTCGTCCTGCATTCCCACCTGCCCTGGCTGGCCCATCACGGGCGCTGGCCGGTCGGCGAGGAATGGCTCTACCAGTCCTGGGCCGCGTCCTACCTGCCCGTGGTGCGGGTACTGAAAAACCTTGCGGCCGAGGGCCGTACGCGTCTGCTGAGCCTGGGCATCACCCCGGTGCTCGCCGCCCAGCTCGACGATCCGCACTGCCTGGCGGGCATGCATCACTGGCTGGGCAACTGGCAGTTGCGCGCCGACGAGGCGTCGATGTCGGGCAATGTGGCGCTGGGCCGGCACGAACATCGGCTCGCCGCAACGGCTTTGGCCGAATTCGAACGGGACTGGCGGCACGGCAGCGCGCCGGTGTGGCGTTCACTCATCGACGCGGACGCGATCGAGCTGCTCGGCGGTCCGCTGGCCCATCCGTTCCAACCGCTGCTCGACGAGCGACTGCGCCAGTTCCAGCTCAGCGAGGGGCTGGCCGACGCGCGGCTGCGCTGGGGCACGACGCCGACCGGTATCTGGGCACCCGAATGCGGCTACACCCCCGGTATGGAGCGGAACTACGACGCCGCCGGTGTGACGCATTTCATGGTCGACGGGCCGTCTCTGCGGGGCGATACCACCCTCGGCAGGCCCGTCCGCGACGCCGATGTGCTCGCGTTCGGGCGCGATCTTCAGGTGAGCTACCGGGTGTGGTCACCGAAACAGGGCTATCCGGGGCAGAGCGCGTACCGCGATTTCCATCACTACGACCACGCGACGGGCCTCAAGCCGTCGCGGGTGACCGGCAAAACCGTCGCCGGTCCTGACAAGGCCCCTTACGATCCCGAACTCGCGGCGGGCGCCATCACCCGCGACGTCGCCGACTTCGTGGAGACCGTGCGCAGCAGGCTGATCGAGGAGTCCGAGCGGATCGGCCGACCTGCCCTCGTGGTGGCCGCGTTCGACACCGAGCTGTTCGGTCACTGGTGGCACGAGGGTCCCGAATGGCTCGAGCAGGTGCTGCGCGCGCTGCCCGAGGCCGGCGTGAACGTCGGCACCCTCGCCGACGCCCGCGACAACGGGTATGTCGGCGAACCTGTGCAGCTCAACGACTCGTCGTGGGGTTCGGGCAAGGACTGGCGGGTGTGGGCGGGCGACCAGGTCGCCGACCTCGTCGAGCTCAACGCCGACGTCGTCCGGCTGGCACTGGACACCCTCGACAAGGTCCGCCGCGACGGCTCGCTGCGTGATCCGGTCGCCGACCAGTTGCTGCGCGAGGCCATTCTGACGGTCTCCAGCGACTGGGCGTTCATGGTCAGCAAGGACTCCGCGGCGGGTTACGCCCGCGACCGGGCACACCAGCACGCGCACGCGGTGCGCGAACTCGCCGAGGCCATCGGGGCCGGCCAGTTCGCCAAAGCGGCCCGTCTCGCGGCAGGATGGAACGCGGCCGACGGATTCTTCCCAGGTCTGGACGCGCGGCGGTTGCCGACCGCTGTCCCGTCGGCCGCCCCAGAAGGATTCGCATGAAGATTTTGATGGTGTCGTGGGAGTACCCGCCGGTCGTGGTCGGCGGGCTCGGCCGGCACGTCCATCACCTGGCCGTCGAGCTGGCCGCGGCCGGTCACGAGGTCGTTGTGCTGGCGCGCAGGCCGACGGGTACCGACTCGATCACCCACCCCACGCACTCCTACATCGCCGACGGCGTGCTCGTCGTCGCGGTGGCCGAGGACCCGCCGTGCTTCGACTTCGGCGAGGACATGCTCGCCTGGACCCTGGCGATGGGGCACGCGATGGTCCGCGCCGGTGTGGCGCTCGGCAAGCCCGGCGTCGGCGAGGGCTGGACGCCGGATGTGGTGCACGCGCACGACTGGCTCGTCGCGCACCCGTCGATCGCTCTGGCCGAGTACTACGACGTGCCGCTCGTGGCGACCATCCACGCCACCGAGGCCGGTCGCCACAGCGGCTGGGTGTCGGGACGGGTCAACAAGCAGGTGCACTCGGTCGAGTGGTGGCTGACCAACGAGGCCGATCAGCTCATCACCTGCTCGACGTCCATGCAGGACGAGGTGGAGCGGCTCTACGGGCCCGAACTCTCGCCGATCACGGTGATCCGCAACGGCATCGACGTCGGCGCGTGGACCTTCCGTCCGCGCGCACCGCGCTCCGGCCCGCCGAAGCTGCTGTATGTGGGCAGGCTCGAATACGAGAAGGGCGTGCAGGACGCGATCGCGGCGCTGCCCCGCATCCGCCGCGCGCATCCCGGCACCACCTTGACCGTGGCCGGTGTCGGCACCCAGTTCGACTGGCTGCGTGAACGCGCCCGCGTGCATCGCGTCGCGCGGGCCGTGCATTTCGCCGGCAGCCTCGGGCACGAGGAACTGCTCGGCTGGCTGCACGGCGCGGACGCCATCGTACTGCCGAGCCGGTACGAGCCGTTCGGCATCGTGGCGCTGGAAGCCGCCGCCGCCGGTGTCCCGCTGATCGCCTCCACCGCGGGCGGACTCGGCGAGGCCGTCATCGACGGTGTCACCGGAGCCTCCTTCGAACCGGCCGACGTGGACGGCCTCGTCGACGCGGCCCGCGCCGTCCTCGACGACCCGGCGACCGCCCAGGACCGCGCCTACAACGCCCGCGAACGCCTCACCGCCGACTTCGCCTGGGACGTGGTCGCCGCGGAGACCGCCCAGGTCTACTCGGCCGCCAAACGCCGCGTGCGCACCTCGCTCGGCCGTCCCGACATCGTGGAACGGCCGCTGCCGGAACGCGATCCGAAGTAGTGGACGCTTCTCGACGCGCGACCTCCGACAGGTCGCGCGCCGAGCTCGACTTCACCCACAACGCATGACGCCGAGGCGACCACCCGGCCCTACTGTCGCCCCATGCCCCTGCAGCAGATCCCCCACCTGCCCGCCGCGACCATCGGCCTTCGCGCCTCCGGAACCGTCACCGCCGAGGACTACACCACCGTCCTCGACCCCGCGATCGACGCGGCCCTCGAACACCAGCAGCCGATCAACCTCGTCTACGTGCTCGGCCCCGACTTCGACCGCTACTCCCTCGACGCGATGTGGCAGGACCTGAAACTCATCCGCGTCCCCCGCGGCGCCTGGGGCCGCTTCGCCCTGGTCACCGACCACAAGGCACTTGGCGAAGCCGTCCATTTGTTCGGCTTCCTCATCCCCGCGGAGGTCCGAGTCTTCCCCGTCGCGAACGAGAGCGATGCCATCGCCTGGGTGGCGTGAGAGTTAGCTCAGCGTGGTTCCCGGCCGGCACTCGACGGGTGAGGTCGTGGCAGCACCCGTGACACCATCGCGTGGGTGCGCTGAGCCTGCGTCAGGTGGTGTGCTTCTTCATGCGGGGTGGATGCCACCGCCGTGATAGCGGGTCGCGGCGTTCCAGAGGAAGAAGCTGTCGATGCCCGCGTCTCGGGTGGCGTCGATCTGGGCGCGCAACTCGGCGTCGCCGTAGGCCACGCCGAGGCTGAAGTCCTGGAGCCACGGAATCACTGTGGCGCCGGTGCCCGCCGTGCTCTTCTGGAAGTCCTGCAGCGAGCGGAAGATGATGTCGTAGGGCTGTGCGTTGGGGTTGGCGACGCCGTACTCACCGGAATTCCAATGCGACGGATAGAGCATGGGCGCGACGAAATCGACGCTGCGGGCCATGAGCGGGATGTCCTGGGCGATCTCGTCCGGGCGGGTGGAGGCGATTCCGTAGACCGCGGCGCTCAGATGCGCTCCGGCGAGGTGCACCGGGTAGCGACTCTGGGCGAGGAATTCCGCGACCGCGGCGCTGGGAGTCTCGGTGAGGCCGGTGAACTTCATACTGGACAGGCTGCCGTCCGGGCGGCGGACGTAGTCGTACATGATGCCGTCGAAGCCGAGCTGTGCGGCCTCCACCGCGAGGTCGATGTTGTATCGGCGCACGTCGGGATGGGCGACATTGGTGAAGGCGATCGGGCCGTAGTGACTGGAATAGGGCTGCCCGGACGGATTCTGGACAACCCAATCGGGTCGGCCGTTGTGCCAGGCCCAGGCGGCCACGGTGGGATCGCGGAACGCGACAATGCGGCCGACTACCTGCAGGCCGAGGTCGTGCAATTGCCGCAGGGCGGCGGGCGCATCGTATATCGAAGCGACAGCACCGGATTCGCGGGCGAGGGCAACCTGGGAGTCGTAGCCGACGACGCCGTCCTCGTCCTTGATGTCGAGCTGCACGGTATCGATGCGGCCTTCGCGAGCGAGATCGAGCACGGCTTCGCGCAGGCCCTCGTGCGACCAGGCGTGCGCGGTGACGTGCACGGCCCGCATCCGCGGCAGCGTGCGCGCCGTGACGACGGTGCTGCTGCTCTGATTGCCCGCGGCGTCCGCCGCCACGACCTCGACGGCGGGAGCCCACGGCACGGAGATCTCGAAGGCCCCGTCCGGACCGGGAGTCACCGATTCCTCGCCGATGGACACGCGCACGGCGTCGATGGCGTTGCCGCGCAGCATGACCGGCTCGCGATAGGAGCGCACCGGATCGGGTGGTGTCACCTGCAGGGTCGGCGCGACGGTGTCCGCGGCCGCAAGTCCCGCGGATCTGCTCAACGCGAATCCGGCCAGCAGCGCGACCACCACCAGCGCGAGGACAGCAACTACGGCGATCATCGCCAATCGCCGCCGATCAACCGACTGGATCCACAATCCCAACGCCCACACCACCTTCCGCTACCGTTCAGGCCCACTATTTCGCACGTCCGATGCGAACTGCCGGGGTATCGAAAGAACACGGGAAAAGCTTTGCCGCCGCGTTACATTATCGCGATGGGACGCAGATCGAACCCGACATTCCACCGCGTGTCCACACTCTTGCTGGCCGCGGCGCTCACCGCCTGCACGGCAGAGGGCGCACCGGCTCCGGCCGGACAACCCGCCGAGCCCGCGACGACAGCGGAATCGTCACCGCCGAATCCGGCCGAGATCGCCGCCAACGAACTGGGATTCGTTCCGGTCCTGATGTATCACCAACTCGCGGCGAACCCGGCCGGCGAATACGACCAGACCCCGGCGGAGTTCCGGGACGAACTGGAACGCCTCTACCGCGAGGGCTACCGCCCGGTGACGGCCGCGCAATGCATCTCCGGCGACCTCGACCTGCCCGCGGGCACCCATCCGGTTGTGCTGACCTTCGACGACTCGACCGACAGCCAGCTCGCCTTCACCGACACCGGCGCCGTGGCCCCGGACAGCGCCGCTGGCATCCTCGCCGAGTTCGGCTCCCGCTACCCCGACTTCCGTCCTGTCGCCACTTTCTACGTCAACAACGAGCCCTTCGGCGGCGACCCGCGCGCCTTGCCCTGGCTCGTCGCCCAGGGCCACGAAATCGGCGCGCATACGGCAAGTCACGCCCACTTGGCGAGCCTGGACACCGACGGCGTACAACGCGAACTGGTGCAGAACGTGCGCGCGGTGACCGCGGCCGCGCCGGGGGTCACTGTGCGCACCATGGCGCTACCGCTCGGCGTCTATCCCCGCGACCAGGCGCTGGCCGCCGCGGGCAGCTGGGACGGCACCCCCTACCGCTTCGACGCTGTGATGCTGGTGGGCTCGAACCCCGCCCCCGCACCGTACGGCGCGGTCGACCCCGGCGGCGTGCCGCGCATCCGATCGGGCCGGGGTGCCGTTCCGTTCGATTCGGCCCATTGGCTGGACTGGCTGGCCGCCAATCCGCAACATCGCTACACCGCCGACGGCGACCCGGCGCGCATCTCCTTCCCCCGGCATCTCACGGCGGATCTCGGTGGGCGCTGGTCGGACCGGACCAACCCGTACTGATGCCAGGTCAGGCGTCGGGTGTGAAGGTGAAGATCTCGCCGACGCGGGTGGCGACGACAACCTCGCCTTCCGGCCCGACGGAGGTGCCGGTGGTGGTGCCGGTGGCGGCGGGCAGGACGTCGGAGTCGACGGTGTTGCCCGTGGTGGTGTCGAAGGTGATCAGGCTGAGGCCCGCGCCGATGGCGGCGACGGTGTAGCCGATGCCGCCCGCGGTCTGGGCGGGGGTGCCGCGCAGGGCGAGGTCTTTGCGTTCCCACGCGAGCTCGGCGCGGTCGCCACGGTCGTGCAGGGCCATCAGGTAGCCGTCGTCGCCCGCGGGGATGATCAGGTCGTCGACCAGGGAGATGCCGCGGCTGGGTGTCCAGCCGAGGGCGTGGGTCCAGCGGGTGCTGCCGTCCTCGGTGTTCACGGCGATCAGGCGGCCGCTGTTGTCGCCGACGTAGACGGTCGCGCCGTCGCCGGACAGGGTCGGGCTGGTGGCGCTGCCGCCGGTGAGCATGTCGGCGCTCCACTCCTGGGCGACCTTGCCGTCGGCGTAGCGCATCGCGCGCAGCGAGGCGACGGACTTGCCGGGCTCCCACACGGTGACGAAGAACCTGCCCGATTCGGGGTCGACGGCGGTGGTGTTGGCGACCGCGCAGCGTGGGCCGCCGATCCGGCAGTCGTCGAGACCGTCGCCGGAGGCCGGGCGGGTCAGGCCGGGCAGTGTCAGGAAGTCGGGCTCGCCGAGCAGCTGCAGCGTCGGCACCTCGCGACCGCCGGTCTGGCGGCTCAGGACGTCGACCTGACCGGACTGGGTCACCGTCAGCAGTTTGCCGTCACCGGTGAACTGGATCGCCACCGGCACGCCGGCCACCGGCGTGCGCCAGCGCGGCTGACCGAGGTAGTTGAAGGAGTTCACCGCGCCGTCGTCACCGACGTAGACGTTGCTGACGCTGTCGACCACGGTCGGCGCCTCGATCGTCGACGGGCCGAGCGGGTTGCAGAAGCGCTTGCGTCCGGTACGCATCTGATAGGAGAAGATCGCGCAGTTGCCCGTGCTCGTCGTCACGAATATCTGGCCCTCGGGGCCGATCGTCAACGGCTGGGCGATCGGGCCGCCCACCGGGCGCGACCAGTTCAGCGACATCGACTCCGCGCCGGTCACCGGGCTCGCACCACCGTTGCGGCCGTCGTGATAGGCCGCGGGCCAACCCTTTCCGCTGCCGACCGTGATGTCGTCCACGTCGGTGCCGCAGCCTGCCAACGCCACCACACCGGCGGCAGCGAGCGAGGCCGCGACGCGAGTCCGAGTTCGCACCTGCTGATCTCCCTGTTTTATCGAGCCGATGATCGGGGTACCGCACGGTACACGTGCGCTCCGAAAGTACTCTGTGTTACCGATGACCGAATCCCCGGGGCAGGCCCGGTGCGATCACGACGGGAGAGTAGTTCGTGACGAGCATGTGGGGCGCGCCGCTGAGCGCGCGCTGGCGTGGTTCACGCCGCCGCGATCCGCAGCAGGCGCGTTTTCTGACCAGGGACTCGCTGCGCTGGGTGCTCGCCAACCGCGCCTACACCCCCTGGTACCTGGTGCGGTACTACCGGCTGGCCAAGTTCCGGCTGACCAACCCGCACATCGTGCTGCGCGGCATGGTGTTCCTCGGCCGCAATGTGGAGATCCACGCGACCCCGGAATTCGCCCGCATGGAGATCGGCCGCTGGGTGCACATCGGTGACGGCAACGCCATCCGCTGCCACGAGGGCTCGCTGCGCATCGGCGACAAGGTGGTCTTCGGCAAGGACAATGTCGTCAACACCTACCTCGACATCGAGATCGGCGAGTCCACGCTGGTCGCCGACTGGTGCTACATCTGCGACTTCGACCACAAGATGGACGACATCACCCTGCCCATCAAGGACCAGGGCATCGTGAAGAGCCCCGTCCGGATCGGTCCCGACACCTGGATCGCCGCCAAGGTGACCGTGCTGCGCGATACCCGCGTCGGCCGTGGGTGTGTGCTGGGTGCGCACGCGGTGGTCCGGGGGGACATCCCCGACTACAGCATCGCCGTCGGCGCCCCGGCCAAGGTCGTCAAGAACCGCAAGGTCGCCTGGGACGCCACCGCCGAGGAGCGGGCCGCCTACATGGCCGCGCTGGCCGACATCGAGCGGAAGAAGAACGCCGCGGCGCAGGCGTAATCACTTCGCGGCTGCGCGGCCGAGGGATGAGGGGTTTCAACCCCGGGGATGATGGTTTTCCACTGGTACCACGAGAACAATTATCGGTGTCGATCTTGCGGGATCCTTCGTTCGCGTGAGTTTCCCGCATTCCCACCGAAGGAACCATCATGACCAAGAATAGAATTCGCGCAGCCGCAGCAGCTGTGGCGCTCACACCGATGATCGCCCTCGGGTCAACTATTGCTACTGCGGCACCCTCCGAAGCCCCTACCCCTGTCGCGGTCTCCGAGCTGGCCCCTGTTCCGGTCGAGCCTGCCGTGCTACTGGCGCCATTCACACTCGGGCTCAGCCTGCTCGCGTTCCCGATCTGCTTTGTGCCGCCGATCCTGCCCTTGCTGACAGCCCCCTGCGTCTTCGCTGTATGACCCGCTGAACAAGTACCGCGACGCAATGCGCCGGCCCGGCGAAGGCCAGCGGCATTATGCCCTGCACCGGCAGGGTCGCCATGCCGGACCGGCAGGGGCAAAGTAGCCGGCCAGTACCACACCGCCGGTTCCGGCTCGTGCTATCCCTGACCAAGACTCAACGTTGCGACCCCCGCAAAGAAGAACGCCGCGGCGCAGGCCTGACAGACCGAGCCCCCGACGCGCGCTCCTGGGCGGTGGTGCGTGTCGGTGGCGGTAGGTACGGTCGGCTCCGTGGACAGATATGCGGCGCTGCTGCGAGGGATCGGGCCGAGCAACCCCAACATGCGCAACGAGAAGTTGCGCGGCGTGTTCGAGGGTCTGGGCTTCGACAAGGTCGCCTCGGTGCTATCCAGCGGCAATGTCGTCTTCCGCACCGCCGACGATCGGGCCGACCTGGAAGAACGCATTCAGCAGGCCCTGGCCGCCGAACTCGGTATCCCCGGCGGCACCATCATCCGCAGTCACTCCGAACTGCGTGAATTCCTGGACCGCGACCCCTTCGAGGGCCTCCCGCACGAACGCGGTTCCTACCTCACCGTCACCTTCTTCAAGAACACCATGCGCGAAGCGGACACCAAGGCCTTCGACGACGACCCCCTCACCCGCGTCATCGGCTACGACCGCGAGGCCCGCGCGTTCCTCACCGTCATCGACAACAGCACCGGCAAAACCCCCGACTTCATGGCCCGCCTGGACAAGACCTACGGCAAGGACATCACCACCCGAACCTGGCTCACGGTCCAGCGGGTGGTGAAGAAGATGGAAAGTTAGGGTGCGAGCAGTACTCGCTACCTGCCGCGCAGCAGCGCGTCGACGGCCAGCGACTCGGTGGCGTAGCCGACCGGAATCTGTTCACCCGCACGGTATTCGGTGCGCGTGCGGTAACCAGCGGCCGTCGGCTGCGTGTGCTCGTACCTGAGCCTGCTCAGCGAGGAGGGGATTCCGGTGCCGCGCAGGGAATTCGCGATCGGGCGCCCCGCCCACGTGCCGGATGCGCCGACGCACGAATCACTGCGCGGCGCCGACCCCGCCGTCGCCGAGGCCACGGTCGTTCGCGCGTGCATGAGACGACCTTCCAGTGATGCGGTCTTGCTATCGTCTACCGATAGTGAAAAGCGTCGTTATCGCGTCGCCGCACGAGACACCGCGGCCCAACCGATCGGATGGGACATGTCGAGAGCAGTCGCAGCAGCATTCACCCTCCTGGCAGCGCTCGGCGCAGCGCATGCCGGCCAGATCGGCACAGCACACGCCGCGGATCCCGCAATCCTGGGCGGCGGCTCCGGAATTGTCTTGAACACCAAGGCCGAGGACAACTGCACGCTCACCACGATCGGGCACGACTCCAGCGGCCGATTGGTCGGGTTCACCGCCGCGCACTGCGGAACCGTCGGGTCCGAAGTCTCCGCCGAGGCGAACCTCGCTGCAGGCGTGGTCGGCACGTTCACCTCCACGAACACAGATATGGACTACGCCGTGATCACTTTCGACCCGGACAAGGTCATCCCGGTGAACCGGGTCGGCAGCACGACCATCACCGGAATCGGCGGTCCGGCGCAATTCCCCGACATCGCCTGCAAAGAAGGCCGGACCACCGGCCACACCTGCGGTGTGACCTGGGGCGACCCAGTGCAATCGAAAAACGCGACCCTGACGCAGATCTGCGCTACCTTCGGCGACTCCGGTGGCCCCGTCGTCATCGGGACAACGCTTGTCAGCATGGTCAACGGCTCCCTGTACGTGCCCTGCCTCGGACCGCTGGTCGGGGTCAACATCACTTCCGTCATCGCCGATATCGATGCGCGTGGTGGCGTCGGAGCGGGATTCCGGCCGATCTGACCGAACACGCCCCACGACCCCGCGACCCACCAGGCTGGCACGCAGCCGCGATGGCGGGTGTGATCGTGTGCGCAGAGGAGGAAGCGGTGCGTCGGGGCCGATAGCGCCCCCAGAATCCACCCAAGGTCTGAGTGTTTTCAGCCCGCTGGACGCTGGAACTTCTGCGAACTCCCCGCGTACGGTTCAAGTTGGGGGGAGGTCACAACCGATCAGACGTGTCCAAAATTCCATTTAAGGAAGTAGCACCATGACCACGAACAAGATTCGGACAACCATAGCAGTGGCAGCGATCGCACCAATGATCGCCCTCGGCGCAGGCATTTCTACCGCAGCCCCGGCCGAACCGCCTGCGCCTGTCCAGGTGGCGGAAACTTCCGAGATTATCCCCCTGCCGGTCGTGCCTGCCGGGGTAGCCGCTCCCTTTACCCTGGGCCTCAGCTTGCTCTTCCTTCCGTTCTGTGGTTTCGTCGCCCTCTTCAACGTCACTGCAGGAATCGCCTGTGCGATAACCCTCTGATCGCAGGCGACGGCGTCCCACTAACCCATCCGTGACCTGCGGTTTCCCGGCATGAGGAGATGAACTCCGCGTGCCGGGTCGAACGCGCCATGGCGGTCGCCTGATCGTTTTTGCGGGCCATCAGGTAGTGCCGACCGAGGTAGCGGCGACCGATGGATATCAGCGGTTTCACCGTCGACGCAGCCGCGCACCGATGTTCTCATGGACTGGAGAAGGCTTCTGACGGTGGGGATTTCGTGCGATGCCACTTTCGCCCCCAGGGCTGATACCGCCCATCCTTTTGACTAGTCGACTACTCATGCGTTCGGCGCCGCGGTGGCGCACACTGGATTCGAGGGCAACTGAAGAAGGCAGGTCATGATCATATGAGCGTGCCAGAAGCACTCGAAAACCCACTGAACTCCACCGTGGACTGGCCTTTGTCGCAGCCCTCAGCCAGCGCATGCACTCTGGTACTGAATCTCGAGCATGGGATTCGGCGCGAATATCGCCTCGATTCCTGCTTGGGCACCATTTCCATCGGGCGGTCGGACGCCGCAGATATCACGGTCTCGGCAGATCCGACAGTGTCGCGACTGCACGCCGCCATCGAACGGATCGGCGACTGCTGGGTGATCATCGACGATGGGATGTCGAGGAACGGGACGTTCGTCAACGGCGAGCTCGTCGGTGGTCGTCGCACTCTGGAATCCGGCGATACGCTCCGGGTCGGGCAGTCAGTGTTCACCTTCAGCGAGGGTGGCGGCTGCCTGCTGGAACCGGAAGTGCTGACGACGCCCGTCCTGCGGGTATCACGGGATTCGCTGACCGACGCTCAATACCTGATCCTGGAAGCACTCTGCCAGTCGCGCGCGACCGAGTTTGCGCACGCCTACCCGGCGTCGAACTGCCGGATCGCCGAAGATCTGCGCCTCTGCGTCTCCACCGTGAAGACCCACATGCGGGCGCTATTCGAAATATTCGGCGTCGCGGACTTCCCGCAGAACCAGAAGCGCATGTTCTTGGTCGACCGCGCGCTCGAGAGCGGTGTGCTGACCGATCGAAAACCGGTCGGATCGGACGGAACCCCGCTCCGACCCCGGCGCGAGCATCGATGTCGCTGAGGATCCCGGCCCAGATCAGTACTGGTACAGCGTCTCGCCGTGGTGGGTGTCGAAGTACTCGCGTACCTCGGAGATCTTGCCGTCGGTGACGACGAAGTTCGCGATGTAGGCGTTGTCGTACTCGTGGCCTGAGGTCGTGGTCGCCCTCGATCGCCACTCGACGACGGCGTTCGAGTCGCCGATGGTCAGGCTGAGCAGGTCCGTGGTGAACGAGCCCGGCCGCATGCGGGCCATCGCGATCGGGAAGAACTCGTCGACGATGGCGTCCGGTCCGTGCCAGGTTCCCGAGTTGGGCAGCCGGCCTGGGGCGATCCAGCGCGCGTCATCGGTGAAGCACTCCTTCAACAGCGCCGGGGTGCCCGACTGGAGTGCGGCGAAGTAGCGATGGATGGCGGCCTCGGCGGGGTTCTCGTTGGTCACCGGCACAGCTTAGCCGCCGAGGGGAACATGTGTTCGATCGCGGCGTCGTAGCAGCCTTACCTGGCCGCCTGGGCCGTGCACAGGAAAACTGTTGCGTTGCGGCCGATTCGGGTGATCACCAAGGTGTAGGGCTGGGTGCCGCGCTGCTTGAGCTTCTTGCGGAGGGCGTCCGGGTCGATGTCGACGCCTCGGATGAGGATCTCCAGCGGGCCGCAGTCGCGGCGGGACAGTTCCTGGCGCAGTGTCTTCTCGCGCAGTTCGAAGCGGTCCTCGATGCGGAAGCCGCGCATGCCTGAGGGGACGGTGTCGCCGGTGAGGTAGGCGATGTGCGGATCCAGTTGCCAGAGGCCGTGTTCGGCGGCGTAGTGGCGGACCAGGCCCGCGCGGACGATCGCGCCGTCAGGGTCGACGATCCACTCGCCGGGGGGCTGGTCGGGGATGTCGTCGGGGGCGGCGTCGGTGAGAGTCGTTGCGCCGCCGCGGGAATCGAGGACGGTGGCGCGGCGGGTGACGCCGGGGCCGGTCAGGCCGGGGGACCACAGGCAGGCTTCGCGGACCGCGCCGTCGAGGGAGACGACCTCGATCTCGCCGGCCCAGCCGAGCCGGTCGAAATCCAGTCCGGGGGCGGACTTCACGGCGATGTCGCGGCCCGCGTAGGCGGCGAGCAGGTCGGGCAGTGGGGGCTGGAGTTTCGCGGGGTCATGGGTGCGGCGACCGTCGGCTCGGCGGGCCGGATCGGCGATGATCACCGTGTCGCGGGAGATCGGGGTGAGGGCATCGGCCTTGGCCAGCACTATGTTTCGTCCGCGAACCGGCGAACCCTCGTGAGTGACCGCATGCGGAGCTCCGCCGGCGCGCGTAGCCGCGTGCTCGACGTCTGTGCCGAGACCTGTCACCGACAGCGGCGCGACGCCGAGGTTGTGGGCGGCCATCGCCAATCGCACCTCGTCGAGATCACTACCGATGACCGCCGGGCACACCTCGGCCAGCTCCGCGAGTTCCGCGCCGATCGAACAGGTGACATCGTGCACCGCCCGGCCGGCCAGCCGCGCGGCCCGATGCCGGGCGACGAGCGCGGGCGTTGCCTGCTGCAGGGCGTCATCGGTGAACAACCACTCGGCCGCCGCTGGCAGCTTCACCGCGGCCTTACGCCGCAACCGCACCGTCTCGATCAGCGCGGCCGCATGCGCGTCGTGCGAGCGACGCACCTGCTCGATATCGCGCAGGTGCGTCGCCGGGGTGAGCTCCAGCCGGTCGACCTCGGCGAGCGCGGCGGATCCCGCCGCGCTGCCCAGATAGGCGACGTCGTCGCGGCCGAAGCGGTACCCCACTTACTTCTGCGCCGCGCCCGGCTTCACGCCGGTGATCATCGCGTTGTAGAAGAACTCGCGCGGGACGACCTTGCGCAGGACGTTCTCGTCGAGCCAGCTCAGGCCGAGCCAGGCGCGGTACTGCGCCATGCGGTAGCCGATGGTCAGCTTCTCGTCGGGGACGGCGGCCTCGAAGGTGCGCACCGGCCAGCCCCACAGGGCGGCGGCGAATTCCTCGGTGGTGGCCTTCACGTCGACGGCACCGGCCGACTTGGCCATCTTCTCGAGATCGCTCGGGTCGAAGGTGTGCAGGTCGACGACGGCCTCGAGCGCGGCGGCGCGAGAGGACTCGTCCAGCTCGGTCTGCGGACGGCGCCAGCCGGACAGGAACGGCAGCTTGGTGATCTCGGTGGTCACCTTCCAGGTGGCCTGGCCGAGCTTGCGGGCGTAGAGGTTGCCGATGGTGGTCGGCTCGCCGGCGAAGACGAAACGCCCGCCCGGCTTGAGCACCCGCAGGCACTCCTTGAGCGCCAGCTCCACGTCCGGGATGTGGTGCAGCACGGCGTGGCCGCACACGAGGTCGAAGGTGTCGTCGTCGTATGGGATGGTCTCGGCGTCGGCGACGCGGCCGTCGACATCCAGGCCGAGGTGCTCGGCGTTGCGCAGCGCGACCTTCACCATGCCGGGCGAGAGGTCGGTGACCGAACCCTTCTTCGCGATGCCGCCCTGCATCAGGTTCAGCAGGAAGAACCCCGTGCCGCAGCCGAGCTCGAGCGCCCGTTCGTAGGGCAGTGGGGCGGGGCCGACCGCAAGGTCGAACCGGCCGCGGGCATACGCGATACAGCGTTCGTCATAGGAGATCGACCACTTGTCGTCGTACGTCTCCGCTTCCCAGTCGTGATACAGGACCTGGGCGAGCTTGGTGTCCTTCAGCGCTGCTTCGACCTCGGCCTCGGTGGCGTGCGGGTTCGGCGCCGGGTCATCGGGGTGGACCGTCATAACCGCCAAGAGTAATAGGAGACCCTTGGCACGCAATGGGCGGTCTTGTTTCCGGCGGTTCCAATTGGTCGATCGACCGGTCTCAGCTCACCGGCCGGTGAAAACAGCGCTGTTCGGGCCCTCCGCGGCGAAGGTGCGGGTGCCGGTGCGGGCGTCGTCGGTGTCGAACAGCGCCGACCATTCGGTGACCGCGGTGGCGTGACCGTGCGGGCCCGCTTCGAAGACCGCCTTGGCGGCCGCGAGAGCGCGCGGCGCGGCCGTCACGAACTGCTCGGCCCAGCGGCGGGCGGCGGTGAGGACGTCGTCGGGGGCGACGACCTCGTCGACCAGACCGAGCTTCGCGGCTTCCTCGGCGTCGACGAATCGACCGGTGTAGACGAGGTCCTTGGCGCGGCTCGCGCCGATCAGCAGCGAGAGCCTGCGGATCCCCGACAGCGGGATCAGGCCCGCCTTGATCTGCGGCAGCCCGAGTTTGACGTTGTCGCCGATGATCCGGTGGTCGGCGCCGAGTGCCAGCTCCAGACCGGCGCCGAGGCAGTAGCCGGTGATCGCGGCGACCGTCGGCTGCGGCACCTGGGTGAGGCAGCCGAGGGCGGCTTGCAGATCGGCGGCCATGGCGGCGGCCTGCTCGGCGTCGAGCTCGGCGAGCTCGGTCATCTCGTCGCCCGCGCTGAACACCCGCTCGTCGCCGTAGACGATGAGCGCGGCGACCCCGGGGTGCCTGCCCACCGTCTCGGCCGCCGCGGCGACCTCACGGGCCAGCTGGGCGTCGACGAGGTTCAGCGGCGGACGATCGATGCGCAGCAGCGCGACGCCGCGAGCGGTCGGCTCGGCGGGCAGCTCGAGGGTGACGAATTCGGCCATGCGGCCAAACCTACCGGCCGCGCAGTGGGCTCTGCTGCGGCAGCTCCGCGAAAAACCGTTCGTTGTCGGGGAAGTTCGACAGCGGCCTGCCCTCGGCGCCCGGCGAGTACACCGGCATGATCGGCGCGATATCGCGGTCGGCGGCCAGCACGGCGGCGGTGTCGGCGAATCCGCACAGCGCGTCGAGCTGCGACCATGTCGGCGGCATCAGTACGTGCTCGCCCGCCCGCCAGCTCGCCAAGGCGCCCTGGGGCGTCTGCCACGACACGTGTGCGGCCTCGGAGGTGGCGCCGTCGGCGATCTGTCCCTGCGGCAGCACCGCGACGAAGAACCGGGTGTCGTAGCGGCGGGGTTCGGCTTCGGGGGTGATCCAGTTCGACCAGGGCCGCAGCAGGTCGGCCCGCAAGACCAGGCCCTCGGCGGCGAGGAAGTCGGCCAGCGACAGCTCACGGCGCTCGAGCTTGCCCCTGGATTCGCGGTAGCGCGTGGAGTCGTCGACGACGGAATCGGTGGTCGGCCCGGCCAGCAGCACACCGCATTCCTCGAAGGTCTCCCGCACCGCCGCGGCGACCAGCGCCTGCGCCGACTGCTCGTCGGTCGCGAAACGCTCGGCCCACCACGCGGGTCCGGGACCGGACCAGGCGATGTCGGCGACGCCGTCGGTGGCGTCGACACCGCCACCGGGGAACACGGTCACCCCCGCCGCGAACGCCATGCCGGTCACCCGGCGCTGCAGGAACACCTCGACGCCTGCGACACCGTCGCGCACCAGCATCACCGTCGACGCGTCGCGTGCGGCTACCGCGGACTCACTCATACCCGTTCCTCTCCACCGCCGGGCACGGCCCGGCGACCGTCTCCGACCGGCCCCATCGCCTGCCGGAGCACCGGGCAGGCCGCGCGCGTGCAGGCGCGGCCGCGACTCCGGCCTCCTCTGCACCCTAACGCCCGCTTGGTCAGCAAAGCGGATCAGTGCGGCGGTCCGGTCCACGGTTCCCGCTGAGCGGGCGTCAGGCGCGGCGGTGCTGCCCCGCCCGGCGCGCCCGGCGGGCGAACCAGCGCCCGTCGACCCGGTCCAGCGCGATGGACTGGCTGAACGCGGCGCTGAGGTTCTCGGCGGTGAGCACGTCCTCGAGCAGCCCCTGCCCGACGACCTCGCCCTCCCTGAGCAGCATGGCGTGGGTGAAGCCCGGCGGGATCTCCTCCACATGGTGGGTCACCAGGACCATCGCGGGCGCGTCGGGGTCGGCGGCCAGGTAGCCGAGCCGCTCCACGAGCTCCTCGCGCCCACCCAGGTCCAGGCCCGCGGCTGGTTCGTCGAGCAGCAGCAGTTCCGGGTCGGTCATCAGGGCGCGTGCGATCAGCACCCGCTTGCGTTCGCCTTCGGACAGGGTGCCGTAGGTGCGGTCGGAAAGGTGTTCGGCGCCCAGGGTTTCCAGCATGTCGACGGCGCGGTCGGTGTCGATGTCGTCGTAGCGTTCGCGCCACCGGCCGAGCACCGCGTAGCCTGCCGACACCACCAGGTCGCTGACCTTCTCGTCGACGGGGATGCGGCTGGCCACCGCCGCCGAGGACAACCCGATGCGCGGGCGCAGCTCGGTGACGTCGACGCGACCGAGCGTCTCCCCCAACAGGTTCGCGTCACCGGAGGTCGGATGGACCTCGGCGGCGGCCATTCTCAGCAGCGAGGTCTTGCCTGCCCCGTTGGGGCCGAGCACCACCCAGCGTTCGTCGAGCTCGACCTGCCAGCTGACCGGGCCGACGAGCGTTCGGCCCGAGCGGCGGATGGTCACGTCGGAGAAGTCGATGAGCAGATCGGGATCGGGTTGCGACACGCGCTCCATCTTGGACCACGCGGGCCCTCAGCGGAACGACCGGCCCTGATGGGATTCGTCGTTGCTGGTCGGCGCGGAATCGCGATGCCCGTCGGGCTCGCCACGCAGAATCCTGGCGGCGAGAATAGAGACCGGCACCGACAGCACCACCCACACGATCAGGATCACCACAATCGTGGTCACCATCGCGGAACCTCCCTACGCCTGGATGCCTGGGCCGTCGGTTTCATATACCCCCACGATCCCCCAGATACACCCCGTCGTGACGGCGAGTCGCGAAAACCGGCCCCGAACAGCGGGATTCGGCCACGCGTGCCTGCGGGTCAGGCCTGGGCGGGCACCGCGATCACCGTCATCGAGCCGGGTGCCACCTCGGTGAAGCCCGCGTCGCGCACGGCGACAGCGCGACCCGCGGCCACCTCGGCCACCAATCCGGCCCACCGCTGGTCGTCGGCATCGCGGACCGCGCACCGGAAGTCGTGCCCGGCCCAGGCCGCGGCGGCCGTCACGGGCATGGCCCCCGCCAGCAGCATGCTCGCGTGCCCGACCTGGGCGGCCGCCTTGCCGACCGACATCTCGAGCGCCGCGTTGACCCACAGCACGGGCAGTCGCGGGTCCGGCGGGCCCGGCTCGTCGTGCTCGAGATCGGTGCCGCCGATCTGCAGTTTGCGGATCCGCTGGTCGATCGTGCCGACCGGGCCGGGAACGAACGCACGCGCCTGCGCGCCGTCGACATCGATCGTGACACCGTCGACCGCACCCGCGGCCACCCACTGCGAGCCACGCGCCCGCCGGGCCACCTTCCTGATCCTGGACCGCTTCCACGCCAGATACCGCGGCTCCCACTCCCCACCCGGCCCGGAGCGCGGGTCGAGGCAGACGGCGACGGCAGCGGCCGCCGCGGCCTCCAGGAGCGCGCTGCGGGCGGGCGGATGGGTCTTCGGGATGTGCAGCACCATCTGCATCGCCTGGACCATGGCCGGGTCGTCCGGGTCGCCGTTGCCGCCGTAGCCTCGCGCCAATTCGGCGTGCCGCACCGCGAATTCGGCCGCGGTGTCGCTGACCTCCACCTCGGTCTCCACGCTGCTCAGTTCCGCGCTGCCCATGCCACAACACCCGATTCGATCGACGCCACCAGTCCGGCCCAGCCTAGCGAGCCGACCGGACGGTCTCGGTCGCCGCTACGCGACCTGCACGAACAGGATGAACTGCGGCCCCGGCTCGAGCGGTGGCTGACTGGCCGGACCGTAGACGAATTGGATGGTCGCCATGCCGGGCCCGACAGCACGGAACGGCCACAGCGTGCTGGCGCCGTCGGACTGGGGTGGCTCCGCGGACAGGACACCCTCCTCGATATTCACCGGCATCCACTGCTCGGTGTCGTCCGGGTTCTGCGGTAGCCGGACCAGCAGCAGCTGACCGAGCTCCACGCCGACGGTCCCGCCGCTGAACGTCTGGTCGACCTCGACCGGGCTCACCGCGGCCGCCGGTGCGGTGGTCGGCAGCTCGATCGTCGTCGAGGTGACGTCGTCGTCGCCACATCCGGCGAGCAGGCCTGCGACGGTGGCCAGGACGAGCAAGCCTCGCGGAACCAGACGACCGGCACCCGCAGTGTCCACTCGAGCCGGTGGCAGCACTTTCCGCATGGAGTTCTCCCGACGCCGAAGGACACCCTGCGCTGGAGGCTAACGCCGCTTCGGCCCCATCCTGGGACGACGCGCCCGCAACTACCGCCCGAGCAGCGGAACCCGGCGCACCCCGCCGTCGCGGGCGTCGGCCGCCTCGACCTCGTCGCGGGTGACGCCGAGGATGAACAGCACCGCGTCCAGGTACGGATGCGACAGCGCCGTGTCGGCTACCTCGCGCAGCGCGGGCTTGGCGTTGAACGCGACACCGAGTCCGGCGGCGTTGAGCATGTCGATGTCGTTGGCGCCGTCACCGACCGCCACGGTCTGCTCCATCGGCACGCCCGCGTCGGCGGCGAACTTGCGCAGCGCGGTCGCCTTGAAGGCCCGGTCGACGATCTCGCCGACCACCCGGCCGGTGAGCTTGCCGTCGACGATTTCGAGGGTGTTGGCCTGCACGAAGTCGAGTTCCAGATCGTGCGCGAGCGGCTCGATGACCTGCCGGAACCCACCGGAGACCACACCGCAGCGGAACCCGAGCCGCCGCAGCGTGCGGATGGTGGTGCGGGCGCCGGGGGTGAGCTCGATCCGGTCGGCGACCTCCTCGATCACCGACTCGTCGAGACCTTCCAGGGTCGCGACCCGCTGACGCAGCGATTCGGCGAAGTCGAGTTCACCGCGCATCGCGGCCTCGGTGACCTCGCGGACCTGCTCCTCGACACCGGCGTGCGCGGCCAGCATCTCGATAACCTCGCCCTGGATCAGGGTGGAGTCCACGTCGAAGACGATGAGCCGCTTGGCGCGACGGGCCAGCCCGGCCCGTTCCACGGCGATGTCGACCTGCTCGGCGACGGCGACGTCGGCCAGCGCGGTGCGCAGCCGGGAATCGGTGTCGGCGCCGGTGTCGGTCGCGGTGACCATCAGTTCCATGCCGGTCACCGGGTAGTCGGCGATGCCACGAATGGTGTCGATGTTGGCGCCGAGGGCGGCGAGCATCCGCGAGATCGCGCTGAACGCGTGCGCGGTGACGGGGGCGCCGAGCACCACCACGGCGTGCGTCGACATCGGCGGCTTGCCGATCTGCGCGTCGACGGACACGTCGACCTGCATGCCGACGGTGTTCATCGCCTCTTCGAGCTCGTCCTGCAGCGCCTCGGGGTCGTTGGGACACGACACCAGCACACCGAGGGTGAGCCTGCCCCTGATGACGACCTGCTCCACGTCCAGCAGGCTCACCTGGTGTCTCGACAGCGCTGTCAGCAGCACAGAAGTGACGCCAGGTCGGTCGGGGCCGGTGACGGTCACGAGAACTGTGGTGTCGGCCAAGTCGATCTGCTCCGTTCGATTACCCACAAAAAGAGTGTGCACCTGCTGGTCACCCAGCAGGTGCACACCCCTAGTCGTTTGGCTGTTTCCTACTTACTTCTTCGCCAGCGTGCCTTCGGCGACGTGCGTGGCGTGCTTGGCCGAGCCCCAGCCGACGTGCGCCTCGGCCTTCATGCGCTCGACCATGTGCGGGTAGTGCAGCTCGAACGCCGGACGCTCCGAGCGGATGCGCGGCAGCTCGTAGAAGTTGTGCCGCGGCGGCGGGCAGGTGGTGGCCCACTCGAGGGAGTTGCCGTAGCCCCACGGGTCGTCCACCGTGACGACCTCGCCGTAGCGGTAGCTCTTGAAGGTGTTCCACACGAACGGCAGCATCGACGAGCCGAGGATGAAGGCACCGATGGTGGAGATCGTGTTCAGCGTGGTGAAGCCGTCGCTGGGCAGGTAGTCGGCGTAGCGACGCGGCATGCCCTCGGCGCCCAGCCAGTGCTGCACCAGGAAGGTGGTGTGGAAGCCGACGAAGGTGGTCCAGAAGTGCCACTTCGCCAGGCGCTCGTCCATCATGCGGCCGGTGATCTTCGGGAACCAGAAGTAGATACCGGCGAAGGTGGCGAACACGATGGTGCCGAAGAGCACGTAGTGGAAGTGCGCGACGACGAAGTACGAGTCGGTGACGTGGAAGTCCAGCGGCGGCGAGGCCAGGATGACACCCGACAGACCACCGAAGAGGAAGGTCACCAGGAAGCCGATCGACCACAGCATCGGTGATTCGAACGTCAGCTGACCGCGCCACATGGTGCCGATCCAGTTGAAGAACTTCACACCGGTCGGGACCGCGATGAGGAAGGTCATGAAGGAGAAGTACGGCAGCAGCACGGCGCCGGTGGCGTACATGTGGTGCGCCCACACGGCGATCGACAGCGCGGCGATACCGAGGGTCGCGTAGACCAGCGTGGTGTAACCGAAGATCGGCTTACGGCTGAAGACCGGGAAGATCTCGGACACGATGCCGAAGAACGGCAGCGCGATGATGTAGACCTCGGGGTGGCCGAAGAACCAGAACAGGTGCTGGTAGAGCAGGATGCCGCCGGTGGCCGGGTCGTAGATGTGGCCGCCCAGGTGGCGGTCGTAGGCCAGACCGAACAGCGCCGCGGTCAGCAGCGGGAAGGCCAGCAGCACCAGGACCGAGGTCACCGCGATGTTCCAGGTGAAGATCGGCATGCGGAACATGGTCATGCCGGGCGCGCGCAGGCAGACCACGGTGGTGAGCATGTTGACGCCACCGAGGATGGTGCCAAGACCGGAGACGGCCAGGCCCAGGATCCACAGGTCGGTGCCGACACCGGGCGAGTGCAGGATGTCGGTCAGCGGCACGTAGGCCGTCCAGCCGAAGTCCGCGGCGCCACCGGGGGTCACGAAGCCCGCGGTCGCCATGGAGCCACCGAACAGGTACAGCCAGTAGCTGAACGCGTTCAGTCGCGGGAAGGCGACGTCGGGGGCGCCGATCTGCAGCGGCAGGATGATGTTGGCGAAGCCGAACACGATCGCCGTCGCGTAGAACAGCAGCATGATCGTGCCGTGCATGGTGAACAGCTGGTTGAACTGCTCGGGCGAGAGGAACTGCAGACCCGGGCGCGCCAGCTCGGCGCGCATGAGCAGCGCCATGAGACCGCCGACCAGGAAGAAGCTGATCGCCGTCACCAGGTACATGGTGCCGAGCACCTTGGGGTCGGTGGTGGTGACCGCCTTGTACAGGAACGAGCCCTTGGGCCCGGTCCGAGCAGGATACGGTCGAGTCGCTTCCAACTGAGGGACTGGCCTGGGCTCTACCGCAGTCACTGATCCTCCTGAAGATGCCTGTACGTCACTCGCAGGCCCTCCGCCCTCTGATCAGAGGCAGACGACGGTCAGCATGCGTTGGAGTGAATCGTAAACCGTGCTGCCGCAGCATCACGAGCGGGTCCTACTCTGTGTCGTATTCAGCGCGCCGTAGATGGACGACGGCATGCCGGCCGGACGCCGGTCTCGATCTTCCTCCGCAGGTCGCACGGGTGCAACGGTTGCCTGCGATGACTTTTCGGCCGCCGGGCCGTCATCATCGATGACGGTGGGCGCGCCTGCCACCGTCTCTGTCGAGCTATTCCCCCACAGCCGAGGAGTCGTCATGTCCAGTGCCCCGCAGCCCGGTGATCCCACCTGGGTCGATCTCTACACCGCCGATCTCGACCGTGCCATCGCCTTCTACGGCGAGCTGTTCGGCTGGACCGCCGAACGCGGCGGCGAGGAATTCGGTGGCTACACCACCCTGCGCAAGGACGGCAAGGCCGTCGCCGGCGCGATGAACCGCGTCCCCGACGACGGCGATCCGTTCCCCGACCGCTGGACCGTCTACCTGGCCGCCGCCGACGCCGCCGCGACCACCGCGAAGGCGAGCGCCGCGGGCGCGAATGTGTTCGTCGAGCCGATGGCGGTGGGCGAGCTGGGCACCATGGCCGTGCTGGCCGATGTCGGCGGCGTCGGTGTCGGCGTGTGGCAGGCAGGCGAGTTCCCCGGCTTCGAGGCGATCGGCGACGTCGCCGACGGTGTCTGGAGCAACCACGACGGCGTGCCGTCCTGGTTCGAGCTGATGACCCGCGCCTACGAGCCGTCGCTGACCTTCTACCGCGAGGTCTTCGGCTGGCGTGACCCGTTCACCGTCGCCGACTCCCCCGAGTTCCGCTACACCACCATCCACGCCACCTCCCCGATGCGCGGCGGCGTCATGGACGCCACCGGCCACCTCCCCGAGGGCATCCCCGGCTCGTGGACGGTCTATTTCGGCGCCGACGACGTCGACAAAACCGCCGCCCAGGCCGTAGCCCTCGGCGGCGCCCTCGTCTTCGACCCGATGGACACCCCCTACGGCCGCCTGGCCGGCCTCACCGACCCCACCGGCGCCCACTTCTGTATCGGCGGAAACACGCGCTGAGCGTGGTGGGGGCGCGGCGCCCCCGGCGCCACCCCAGCCCGAGTGTCCACACCACCGCCCCGGGGGGGGGT